>NZ_JAYGIF010000058.1:0-98037 GCF_034931345.1 Pseudanabaena sp. CCNP1317
AGAAACTTGCAAATAAGCTTGCTTATCAAGACAACTTTTTAGGACGAGACTTAGCCACTTTACCCGCCTGTTTCGGCTTCCCCTGAGAAACTTTCTTCTCCTTCGCAGTAGCAACCTTACCCAAATTCGGCTTAGCCGCCTCATCCAAATCGCCAAACTTCTTCGACCACCACTTCTCCTGAGAAGACCAGAAAAAGACCACATCCGCATGATCCTTGCGTTGCCGCGCCTGAACATCCGCACACTTCAACATTACCTTATCCACACCATCCTTATGGTAGGGAAACTTAGCCAAAGGCTTGCCACAGACAGGACAAGCAAAACTAGTAACCTCCGCCATCACTGCATTCTCACCCTTCGGTTGAGGAATCTCCCACTGATTGCGGCGATCACTCCAAAACATGACCAGATTCTCACAGCCATGCTCACACTTGAGAAAATGCCCACCACTCACCTTCTTAGAAGGAATCTTACTGAGAGGATGACTGCAATTAGGACAAGCCACATCTGAAAGCTCATTTTTACGATCGCTTGGCTGTAAATCCGCACCGAGATTTGTATAAGCCCGCGCCAACATCGGCTGAAAATAGGACTGATGCCAACCAATCAAATAGCTTTGCCACTCCAACTTACCCACCGAGATTTCATCCAAAGTCGTCTCCATCCCTGCGGTAAAATCGGCTCTGAGCAGATCGGGAAAAGTTTTATGCAACACATCATCCGTAGACATTCCCAAAGCCGAAGGTTCGAGAACCTTACCCTTAAGTAACACATAGGTTCTATCCTTCAGCGTCTTCACGATCGCGGCAAAAGTACTCGGTCTACCCACACCCTGACGCTCTAGCACCTGTACCAACTTCGCCTCGCTATACCGCGCAGGAGGTTGAGTTTGTTTCTGCGTAAAA
The DNA here is from genome assembly GCF_034931345.1 of Pseudanabaena sp. CCNP1317. Lineage (NCBI taxonomy): Bacteria > Bacillati > Cyanobacteriota > Cyanophyceae > Pseudanabaenales > Pseudanabaenaceae > Pseudanabaena > Pseudanabaena sp. CCNP1317. The sequence continues at coordinate 906 of NZ_JAYGIF010000058.1, forward strand.
CCTGCATTTGCCAAAGCCAAGGTCTGACCGCTCGTTAAAGCAGGAATATGTTTATCCTTACTCAGATCATTCCAATAGCGCGTATAACCCGCAAAGGTGAGAATACTGCCTCTAGTTTGCCAGAGCGTCGAACCTGCCTGAATAATCACCCGACTTTTCTGAATCAAAGCATTCGCACATTGAGAGGCAACGGCTCTACGCCAGATTAACTCATAGAGTTGATGCTGTTTGGCACTGAGATGATCTCTAACCGTTTTCGGAGTAATACTCAAATAGGTAGGACGAATCGCTTCATGGGCGGATTGAGCATTCGCCTGTTCACGATGACGAGTAGTTTTCTTAGGGACATTATCAGGATCGTGTTTCGATAGCCATTCCTTCACCTCAGCACAAAACTCAGGCGCGAGACTAGTGCTATCCGTGCGGTGATAGGTAATCAAACCCTTCCGACCTTGGGGCAAATCGACACCCTCAAACAACTCTTGAGCCAATTTCATTGTCTCTTCAGGCGATAGCCCTAATCTCACTGAAGCAGCTTGCTGGAGCGAACTGGTAATGAAAGGTGGTAATGGTGATTTCTGAGCAGTCACACCCGTTGCTTCGCGAACGATATGGGGATGATTACGGGCTACTTGAATAATTCGGGCTGCTTCCGCTTCCGACAATATCCGTTTTGACTCCACCGTAGATTCTGTATTCACTTCCGCCGCATCATCGGTGACATCCTGATCGTCAAGCACTGGCTCAATTTCACTACTACCAGCATAGAAAGCCGTGAAGCCTTCAGTATATTCTGTCCATACCGACCAGTAAGTAATCGGCACAAAGGTATTAATCTCCCGTTCGCGCTGACAGACAATATGCAAAGCAACTGACTGCACCCGACCAGCCGAGCTACCGCCACTAGTCCGTCTTACCAAAGGTGAAACCTTAAACCCAATCAACCGATCTAAGCATTGCCTAGCCCGTTGCGCTGAAATCAGATTCAAATCTAACTGATGTGCATTGGCGATCGCCGCCTTAACCGCCGTAGGCGTAATCTGGTTATAGACAGCGCGTTTAGGATTACGGAGATGAAGTTGCTGTTGTAAATGCCATGCGATCCCCTCACCCTCGCGATCGCCATCGGTCGCAAGCACCACCTCTGAAGCATTTTTTACAGCCGCCCGAAGTTTAGCGACGACCTGTTGTCCTTTACCTTCGGTTAATTGATAGCGACATTCAATTTTGTTGGTATCTTTGTGCATCGTAAAGCCCAAGCTATCTTCACCATCTTTGGCTAGTTCCGTAAAGTGACCAAAGGAAGCTTCCACTTGCCATTCATTACCGAGGATGGCTTGGATGGTTTTGCATTTAGATGGAGATTCAACGAGTAACAGCTTTTTCATATTTTTGTACCTGTGTAAACTTTATCGTTAAATGGAACTATTTCTGATTTTCAAGAGGTTTGGTTTGCTGTGCATTCAACATGGCGACAGCCCTACTGATATTGGCTGCATCTCGATCAGTGACATTTGATTCAATGATTTTGCCTTGCGACTCCACAAGGATCGGATTAACAGGGCGATCCTTTGCCTTTAAAGTCATCATATCCGATGCTTTTTCGAGACTGAACTTGTAATTCCCCTTACCATCAGGACGCTCAAAGATAAGATTATTGCCATCTTCTTGACCCTGAACTTGCAGCAATTCTCGACAATCACGCGCCAGCTTGAGGTCACGTTCATCATTAGTTGCCTTATCAGTGGAAGTTTGCGAAGTTTCCTGTTCAGCACCATCGCGTTTATTTTCGGTTTTGTCTTTACCCAGTTTAGCTAAGCCATCAAACATCGACAGAGCGATCGCTTGAATCTGGGCTGCATAATTAATCTGATTCTGCTCTTGAATAGCGATACTCACCAATTGAGCTTCATTACTATCGGAATCGGGATTACGGCTTGGTGCATAAGCCAAATCCCATTCTTCATCGAATACATCGTCTTTATCTTCCATAGTAAAATCTGTCAAATTAATTGGATAATTCTCTCGTTCAGCGATCGCTAAAATGTTGACTATATGAATATCGACAAGCTGATTAAAAGCCGTCACAAACTGGGCGATATTAACATCAGGATTAGCGGTAATCATCGTGTTTTCCTAGCGCTCTAGCTGGGGTTGAATAGGTTCTATTTTCAAGCGCGGCAATTTATCAGCAACGGAGGCAGGTTGACCCATGCGCTGAAAAATCTGCTTGAAACTAGCCAAATCCTCTGGAGTCATTGACTGAGCAGTGATTTGTCCTTTATCAGTTCGCAAAATGTTTTCCCCCCTATCGTTGGCGATCGCGATATCGCCACTTTCATTCTTTTGCAAGGTATAGTTCTCACCCTTAAAAGTCTCTCTTCCTGTCTGACTGAGAAAATTATCGACAACGACAACCGCTCTAGAGCCAGCAGGAGCCAGATCTCCCATCTTGGCGATCGCAGCAGGATAACCTTGCTTTTGGGTCAGGTCAGCCAGATCGATATTGGTGGTCTGCACAGCAGTCTGTGTAAAGTCGATTTGCTGGTCGAGCGTGGTGCGATCGGCACTGAAAACAGCACGATTGTTGGCTAACTCAAACTTCGCGATTTCACTACCACCTTGCTCAGAGATCGCATAGACATTATCTTGAGCCTGAATCCTATAGGCTTCAGCTTCATATTTACCATCAACACCCAACTTGGTAACTAGAGCCACTGAGACAGCCGCCATCACCTGTTGCCGAAAATCATCAAACAATAAAGGATTAGAACGCCCCAACTCATCGAGATCGCTTACACCATCACCATCCGTATCACGACTTCGAGGGTTTAACCCCATGCGGATCTCATCCACATCCCTAATGCCGTCGCCATCGGTATCGCGACTGAGCGAGTCTGATTGTTCCTGTTTAGTAGTAATCTCTCGTGACTCAACATCGATGTAGTTTTTCTTAGCCAAAATTGGCATCGGCGGCTGTGATGATTGCGAAAGTGGATGGCGATCGCTACCAGATAAAGGCGATGGCTTAATTGGCGAGTTCGGTAACATCGCAAAATCAGGTTCATCTTTATCGCGATTGCGTGGATTGGCGATGACAATACTGGTATCTGTCGCAGTAGCCGCAGTATTGGAAAGATCGGGTGCAGCCTGATATCTGCGCCACCAATCATCCATGATGTCCTGATCCCATTCCTTAGCAACCTTGTCCCACGCCGCATCACTAAAGCCAGATGGTTGCGCCTCAGCTTCTTGTTTACCTGCATCGCCTTTTTGCTGTTCATCCTCTTTCTTGGCTAGTAAAAGTTTTAGTAATTCGGCTAAAGCCTCAATCGTAGTTTGAGCGATCGCTAGTTGTTGGGAATTTGCTTGTGATGCTTCTGATGATTGAATAAAGACCATAGTGTACTCCTATAAACCTTCAGCCCAAGCAGGAACAGTGGACTTAGGTGTTGCAGGAGTATCCTTCGCAGGTAAAGGAAAGTTATCTAGAAAGTAATCCTTACGAGCCAAGATCGCCGCGTCGGTAATGGGGATTTGATGCCCTTCCTGTTCTAGTTCGACTTTTAGAGCCTCCCATCTAGATTTACTGTTTTCCGCCCGATCCGCATCAACTTTAGGGATTTTGATATTGCAGCGACGGGGGACATTCGCTTCTTTCTTGGAGCTATAACCAGGGGAAATGAGAATACAGTTACCTTGCGGTAATTTGAGAAAATCCTCTGGTGCAAATAGTTTGCGAGTTCTTTCCTGATCCGATGTACTGGTGCTAGTCTTACCACCGCCTGAACTCCGCGATTTTGACTTGTATTTGAGATGTTCGTCACCGAGATAGTCCGAAAAAATCTTTGCTGATTCAGGTTCGAGGGGATTGAAAATCGCTTTAGTGGCACAACCACCGAAAATTGCCCTAGATACCTCTTTGCCATAGGTTTCTTCTAACTGGACGAGGTTTTGGAAACCCAACATACAAGAAAGTCCGTCTTCACGGTGAACGTTTAGCCATTGGACAAGACTCGGTAAATAGAGGGTCGGCAACTCATCGATCGCGACAAGGAGAGGATCTTCACGTTTGCTGGTGACATTGCGGGTGACGATCATATGCAGGACAGTCGCTAAAAGCGGGGCAACCACATCTTGCTTTTCGCGTTTCATACCGATCACTAGCAGATGCTTACCTTTTAAGTTCATCGGAATCGTGGTCTTGCCACAAAATACGCTGAGAATATCGGGAGACATGAAACGACTGAAGAGAATACTCGCCGTCGAGATTACGGAAGCAACCGTTTTCTCAGAGTCAGCCATGGAAATCAACTGTCCAAAACTGGTTTCTACCCAAGTCGGTAGATTCGCATTTTGGACTCTGGCGGGAAGATTATTCGCGCCTAATGCTTTGGCACAGAAAATAATATCGGGATAAGGCGTTGTCTTGGCTAGTAACAGCACGGCTTGAATCAGTTGATCGCCGCTATTGGTAAAGAAAGGATCTTCATTACCTTTGCCTCCTGATTTAAAGTTGCGATTCAGGACGATCGCCACTTGTCTTGCCATATCCACATCCGTCGCATCGCGAATAAAGTCAAGGGGATTACAGATCCCGCTTTCAGGAAAGCTAGGGGCAAAGATACTGACCTTGTATCCTGCATCCGCCGCGATTCCTGCAATCCGTGAGGACTGCTCCGCATATTTGTAGTCGTAGAGAATAATCGGAAATCCTTGATCGATCGCACTGCGAATGGCAGGATCGATCACCCCATAGGTTTTACCCGAACCAGTGCCACCCAGCACAGCAATGCCGCGATTAGCATCGGGTAGCCAAATTGTCCGATCTGTTTTTGATACCTGAATGACTTTGGGCTTTTCGCCCTCGACTGGTTTTTCATGATTCGGTGTCGCCACGCCTGGGCTGGAGATTAGTTCAGCAGGAAAGACTAATTTAGGCTTAACCACAAACAAAGTCAGCTTATTGCGTTCGCGACGATTAATTTGCTCCTTAGCTTTTTTTCGCGCCGCCGCAATCTCCGTTCCACCGACCCAATGGGCATGAGCTAATTTGTTTTTGCTACTACCGCCTGTCCGCCCCAGTAAAACCATGCCGACAATACAAGCCGCAATAATTCCACCCGTAGGCGTAAATAGCTGACTGGTAATGAAAGCAATTTCGGGTGGTAATCCTATGGAATTAGACTTTTTCTGCTCTACAGGAGCAACGCTGTCAACTGTTAATGATTGAGCAGAAACTGATGGACTTACACAGGTTGCCAAGACAGCGATCGCCAATAACAACAGATGCTTTTGCCAATTTAATAATTTCAAAATATGCATGACTATTGCCTATTTACTTTTGTTTTTAGTAGTCGAGAGCGACAGGTTGGCGGTGGCGTTACTGGGAACGACGTAAGGAATCGTATTCTTTTCGCGCAGGACTAGAAACGGCAAGGGTGGCGAAATGTAGGGAGTACAGCCTAAGTCCACAAACCACGCGCGTTGACACCAACGAAACCGCAACCCAAGCGTGACCGTACCTGAAGCTTCATCCAAAGACTCAATCGTTACCCGAAATGCATCACCAAACGGATGATTGCCAGCCGGACCGCGATTGCCAAACAAACCACCTAAAAATCCATAACCGTCAGGAACCTGTTGCGCGGCTGTCATCCATTGTTTGCCCGTATAGTAGCCACCGAAAAAGTCGGTCACTTCAATATGCGGACATTCTGCATAGGAATCATCACAGGCTACCGCTTGAAACCCCGATGCAGTCATCCCACCACTAATTGGATTGACTCGATTTTTCTCTTTAGTGCCAAGGGCAATATCGACAATGCCAAAACGGACATTAGGTAACAACGTCGGTGCATTAGGAAATTGCGAAAGGCTGAGTTTACCCAAACCCGCAGCATTCAAATTGGACAGGAGTAAACTTGATGCACCCTCAATATTTGCTAGGGGCAATTGGGCAAAGCCTGGAATTGTATCAAGGCTGTAGGTATTAAGCTGAGAACCAAGACTGCTCAAGGAGCTATTGCCAAATTCAGGAAAAGCATTTAGTAACTGCCCGACCGTAAGTTCACTGCCCAGACTTGCAAGGTTGGCAACACCAGTCTGTTGCAGAGCCAGATCGAGAATTGGTTTGACTTGGCTCAAGGGTTGGTTACTAAGATCGGGCAGCGATCGCAACAAACTACTAATTGTCAGTTGTGAAGCAAGATCGCCGAGTTGTCCGAGACTGACATTACCGATCGCCACACCCGATTTATCAGCGATCGCCTGTAAACTCATCTGCTCTAAACCCATCGACTGAAACGAACCCACGGTCAGATATCGATCTGGACTGACCAGACTCCCAACTGTGAGATTATTCAATGCCGATGGTGAAAGTAGCTGCGATAGTTGTTGACGTAGCTGTGGGGTGACTTGAATCTGCGGCAAGTTTTCTAAACTAATTCTCGTGAAATCGGGAATCTGCGATGATTGCACATTTCCAGTATTTTGAGCGACCTTGGGCAAAGATTGCGCGTAAGTGATATGGGGATTGAGAACAGCGATCACCACAAGGGGAATTGCTAAAGCTGTCAGTGGCAAGATATGTCGAAACATATTAAAAATCCAAAGAGGTTTTACTAGATCGATTTAGAAGTGCGGGTTTAAGCGGTGTAAGGCGAGGAATTTGGGCATCAGGCACAATTTCTAAAATGCTGTAGGCGGGTGTTGGTTCGTTCAGCACTAATTGAAATTGGTATAGATTTCTTCCCCCACCTGCGCCTGTTGTAATCACAGTTAGGGATGTGAGATTTCCCCTTGCGGCACTTGGTAAGTTCATTTCCAAATCAATTGGCTGGGCAAGTTGCCGCAGATTAATTACGGTTGCGCCGCAATTGCTATCCTTTGCACCGTCTGTACAGAGGGGACTGTCATAATCCATCACCACTTTAGAAGGATTGCCCAACCATACTTTTTTGATGATCTCGCCCGTTTTGATGAAGCTGATATTCAAAGACTGCATCGGCGATAGTCTCACCACCGAGGTCACACCACTGACACCCATCGCTTGACTGACCCCAACCTGACGCTTAGCAGGAAATATGGGATTAGCCTGAGCGATCGCGGGTAAGAACAAGACTAGAAAAGCGATTAGTCCTGAGATGGAATATTTCTGACATGGTAAAAATCTCATAACCATAGAACTCAACAACTGATAGAAGTTAATTAGAAAGTCACAGACTGATTCACAAATACCTGTAGTTCTTTACCTGCGGGGATAAAGAAGACGTTAGGACGGGTTTTGATTTCTTCGAGCGCCTGTTGACTGCGACGATTCAAAGTTTCTGAGAGAATGCCAAAGCCACCACTGAGCGCCGCTCCAATATAATTCGGTGGTGGTGCTGTATTAACCGTAGAACTACCCCCAAGCGTAGATATGCTGCTGGTACTAGTCGGACTGTTGGTGAGTTTGCCAACTTCAGCAAGGGCGGAGGTCAGAAAAGTGCCTACGTCCATGCCGCTAATTTCCGAACCGCGATCGAAGTATTTATCTGCAATCAACGGCGCACCATCCGCACCACGAATCGTAATCGCATTGGCAGGAGGCGTAAGCTCTCGACCATTGATCACGATTCCAACCACATCTAATTCCGATAATCCTGATTTAGCATCCAAGGGACGCGCAACCACAATTAGAGACGCATTCGCAGGAATGGCAACTTTCCCATCCGCCGTTGAAATTGCTTCTTGGAGCGTGACGATAAATTTCGGGATTAGTCCAGGGGCAGAGCCAATCACCCGACTACCATCAGTGGAGAACACCAACGCTGTTTTCAATGATGCTCTTGCGGTAGTCCCCACTAGCAAAGTATTGGCATTGATAGCCTGAAGTGACTTTTCGGATTGGGCGAGATAACTGGTTAAGGAATCTGAGCGCGGTTTCTCAATCACAAGGCTTTGGGTGCTGGCATTACTAGCGATCGCGGGATTAGGGAAGATCGCTTTCGGCATTTCGGTGGGAGCCGCCAGATTTCCGTAACTACCAATGCTTGCCAATCTCTGCCATTCTTCGGCAGGATTTTTGACTTCCGCAGGTGGACTAGCGGCAAAAATACGCGAAGGCATCACCATCGGTTCGACTGGCGACATGATTTGTCGTACAGGATAGATGGGCGCACTTGCCAATGGCGGCGCTGAGAGGTTGCTGACTACTACAGGTGACTCAAGAGTGCGATCGCTAGATTTCGTCGCATTTGGGTCTGGCTTGTCCTTATCTTTGGCATCAAGTTTAGAATCTGATTTCGGTAAAACGGCTGGACGCAATGTTTTCGATTTACCTGCGGAAAGCTGACTACCCAAAGCCAAATCGGTCTTGAACTTAGCGATTTCTGCATCTTTGGGATCGAGGGTGGAAGCGACAACAGTATTGGCATCTTTGCCACCAGATTTCGCATCTAAGGGCTTAGCACTGGATGACATGACACTATTCATGAATAGTCCGACTAGCAAAAAGCCGAATAAGCCCGCGCCGCCGACTAAAGCAATTTTAGAAAAAGGACTACTAATCAGTCCCCGTATGGTGCGATGCTCCTCTGGATCGAGATCGTCATCTTCATCAACATCGTTGGTTTCACCACCAGTATCAGGCGGTAGATCAGGCTGAAAACCCGTTAGATAGGCAAAGTCAATTTCATCAGCTTTTACATTAGCTTTTTCAGTGGCTAATGGCTGTTCGGCAACTTCCGTAATCATGGCAACTCCTGTCACATATTTAATCCAATATCGAGAAAATGAGAAAGCCTTATTTCAGATCGGTTCTGGCAAGGTCACGCATGGCATAGATTTCTAAACCAGAGGCTCTAACTTTGAAAATGGCTTGCTCCAACGGCGAAGCATCAGCTTTGAGATTCGGGACATCGATCGCCTGAATGAAGATTTCTTTGTTAAAGGGAACCGATTCACCAACTTGATTGCTGGGACTAAAAGTAACTAGATTTGCCACAAGGTTGACTTTCCATTTCCCCTTTTCAATCTCTTCAGGTGCAGTAATGCTCTGAGGCACTAAAATCACTTTGCTCCCACCTGAAAATACTTCTGTCGGTGTTAATTCCGCGATCGACGAAAGTAAACCTTTGCGGAAGTCTTCCGAAAAGCCAAAGCTAGCTTGCCAAGCAATTGTGGTAATTTTCTTCTTCAGTCCTTGAGCGGAGGTAACTTCCACACCAGGATCGAGAACGGGTTTCCCATTCTGAGCATCTGAAGGCAATTCACCTGTCCATGTCATCAGAGAAAGCAATTGCTGAGTCACAAACTGCTTCACAATTTCAGGCGATCTGGCTTTGTTCTCCATCGTGATCGCGGTAATCGCTTTACCGCCAACTAGCTGCACCAATGTTGGTGGTTTCTGGGAAGCAAGGGAGAGATATGCCCCCGTCAGGGCAATTAGTCCCAAGCTATTGAGAGCCGATAAGCCCAATATGCCAAACAGGATGGAGACGACCAGTACATCTTTAGGAGTTTTGGCTTTACTGGGAGAGGATGGCGCAGGAATAAAACTATGCAAAGCAGTAGTTTCATCTGTTGTGCTTTCTGTATATGAATTCATTTTGATTACCTACTTAGAAATTCGTAGCCCGATATTTAAACCTGCCGAAGCCGCCGCACTTGCTGCCGAAAGAATGGCACTGAAGATAGCCATACCGCCACCAGCCGATAGGGCTAGGGCAAGAATTGGCGCAAGCAGTCCAAGGGTAATTGCGATCGAGAGCGTATCTAATTGGGCGGAAGCAGCGATCGCGGTGGCGGCAAGTCCTGTAATGATGTTCAAACTTAGCTTTGCCATGCCCAATGACCAGAATCCTGTCATCCATGCATAGAGTGGCTTTGCGCCGATAGGTAGCAGTGAAGCACCGACGGCAAGGGGACCGAGTAAACCTGTGAGCAGAAACCCGACTTCAATCAGTGCCTGAAAAGCCGACTGCATGGCGATCATAAAAGTCTCGATCGCCGCCAACATAATTGAGCGGGCAATGATTGTGCCGGGGAACAGATTCGTAACTGCTTCCAGTGGGTTTTCGCTTGCCTTATCGATTTGTTTTTTTAACTTGCCAATCAAAGCCGCCGCCACTGCACCGTAGTTTGTTTCATATCCACTCAGCAATGCTTGTGCTTTGGTATTCACTTCTTGCAAGCAAGCTTGCATTTCCGTATTTTTAGTGATGCTATTGCATTGCTGGCGATAGGCAATTATTTGCTCTTGGGCAACAGAGAAATCGGCTAGGGCGGATAGGGTTTTCTCTAATTTGGCGGTTGAGGTAATCGCACCTAGCACCGAGTTATTGGCATTGTTGATTACTGTCCGCATCCCATTGGTTAGCCCAATTAGGTTTTGACCGCCATTGGTGAGCAGCACAATCACGATGATCGGCCAGATTAATTCACCGAATTGTCGATAACTCTGGTCATCAATCAGGTTCTTGGTAAATTGGATTGTCCATAGCAGCAAAGAAGCTACGGCAATAATGAGTCCGAGATTGGTAAGAGCTTTGTAGAGAGTGCCATTGAAGGCAAGTTCCCACGTATCTTGCCATGCTCCCTGCACGGCTAGTGATACCTCCTCTGAATTGTTGACAATAACTTGAGCAATCAGCATGGTTAATCTCTTTAGCGTAGGAAGGTATAGGGCATCCGTTGTTGAATCGTAGAGTTGCGTTCCATCACCCGCTCTTGGCGATCGCCTTTGAGGGCGGTATTAATCTGGTCAAGATTGAGCAGGGAGGTTGCACCTTGCTGAGTTTGTTGTACTTGCAAAGCAAGTTGCTGCGCCTCGATCTGAGTGCGTTGGCTATTTTGTTCGGCGACTTGAGCATTCTGGTCGGATAGCACGCTAATTTGATTGGCAACATTACCAAGCTGATTGGCATTGTTGCCAAACTGGGAAGCAATATTCGAGAGAATTGCCGAATTGCCCGAATTTTGTTGCGCCACAATTTTGAGTACATCCTGTGTGGCTACGGCTCCTTGCGCTTGCTGCGATAGCATATCTACCTGTTGAGCGCTAGAAAATGCACTCTGAGCAAAGCTGACTGAGTTTGCCGCGATTTGTTGGGCGGTGCTAGCGATCGCGGCATTGGTTTGAGCGCCTGTAGTTGTATTTAGCGATAGCTGTCCGACATTCTGAGCGTTGAGCATCATCTCTTCAAGGGTTTTCTTCAGCCTTGCTTGCCCTTCTTCTCCCAAGACATTTTGGATAGAAGTATTGGTAACTGAAGCAGTAACCATCCCTTGATTTGTAAAGGTGCCATTTAACCCAGCGCTGTTAAATGCGCCTTTAATCGAGGCAAGTACGGCTGCTTCAGCTTTGCTAGGGTCTGGGATGCCTAGTTGTCCAATTGATTGGGTAATTGCGGCTTGAACTTGGGGCAGGTATTGTCCCAGCGCCTTGTCTAGTTGCGCTTTCAGGAAGTCACCAGAGTTAATCGAGGTAATCAGTTGATTGACCTGCGCGATTAATCCTGTAAGTTCCGTGGGAACTGGTAATTGGAGCGCACTTGCATCTCTGGGACTCGTCAGAATTAGCGAACAAGTAACGAAACTGATGGCGATCGCTTTGTAGGTTAGACGATTGATTTTCATAGTTTTGTAGGAAAGTTGCTCAGAATTGGAAATCAAAGGACGGCTTCAGGTAATTTGAGCTTGCGCCCATCTCGCAAAGCACTAGCCATCTCTCGCGAAAAAGCAGCTAATCCTTTGTATGGATCTGCTAGCGAATCCATGAAAGCAGTACGCGCTTCCTGCTCGTCGGGGTTATTTGCCACAACTCCAAGCTGGATATAGCTGGGAAAGAAGCGCACGAAGGTATAAATCCCGCCATCGTCCAGTAACCATTGCGAATAAATCGATTCCCGTTTGGGGTAAAAGCGCTCCTCCGCATTCTGAGCAATCACCGCTCTGGGATATTTGAGAATGCTGACAAAACTATCTACTGCCGAGGGTTGAATTCTGCCAATCAATCTCGTTGATAGGTTTTGGAGAATCTTGGAAGCCGATGGCGATCTGGCGATCGTGTCAGGGTCTTGGGCGGAAATAATCACCTTGATACCAGCCTTAGCTCCATTGGCACAGAGCCGCGCTACCATTTCTGAGATCGTCGGATATTCAAACAGGATCGGGGCTTCATCAATAAACAAGATACTGGCTGGCGATGATAAAGCACGTCTGAGGGCTGCTGAGTATGCAGATAGGGCAAGTATGGCAGCATCTTCCGCTTCCGATAAGTTTCGCAGCGCAAATACCAACAGTCGCGCATCACTGCGAAACGTAGATGGACGTGAAATCGCTTGACCAATGCGAGAGTTTAGCCAAAACCGTAATTGAATCGTGATTTGATTGGTAGCTTGATCGATCTGTTCGCTGCTTGCTACATCCGCCTCAATCTCAGATTTTCCTTGATGCAGAAAATAATCCAAGAAATCTGACAGGGTGGGCATCTGACTCCATGCTTCAGTACCGAATCCATCGGCGATCGCCAGATCGTATCGGGATTTAATCTGCTCGTCATCAAAGAAGGCATTAACCACAGGCACTAACAAAGCCCGAATTAGTTGCCGCAGTTGTCTTTCCGATGAGGATAGGTCATGCTGACTTGCTCCGAATACCATCGTCATCAGCGCTGATTCCACAAAGGATTTGAAATCTCGCAGACGCTCTTCCGCTTGCTCAGAGGCGAATGCTCTTAAATCTGGCAGTTCGAGTAGGTTTGATGACTCTTTACTGATATCGAAATATGCGCCTATATCGCCAATAAAACGGGTGTAGTCCGTAAACGTACTCGTACCATCAGGTTTCGGGAAATCAAGCGCAACAATTTGCTGGTTGTTGCATAAGGCTTGCGATATAAAAGCTGATACCAATACCGACTTACCCGCCCGAGTGGTCGCAAAAATACCAATATTCCGATGCTTTCGCACATCCAGATACAGAGGCATACCGCCTTCTTCGGTAATCAATTCAAAGCCAGTCTCATCGACCGATCTGGGCATAACACAACCCGTAAAAGCAACCGCTTCATCAGATAGATAAACATGACGGCGGGGAAAGGGTTGAGCTAACAAATTGCCAACCGTAATTGGTAAGGTCTGTTTCCACATCAACCACGCATATTCAGTTTCCCGCTCTACCCATGCAGGACGTTGAAAACAACTGCAAAAATAACGACAGGCATCATCAAGGGCATTGGGACTAGGACGGCGGATTAATATCGCTACAGCCACGTTGATCGGAATTGCGCCCTCATAGAGTGCTTCCTGTGCTTTGACTGCTCTTTGCTGTTTTAACGAAGCATTGACATTGATGTTATTCAAGGAAGCGGATTGCTCTTGCGAAACAATGCTTTGCTTGGTCACACGCTGCATATTCGCTTTGACAATCGTTTCATTTGCCCTTGTGAACTGACAAAAAACTTCGGTGTTTGATATCGCATCACGGGCGATCGCTTCCCAGAGATAGCGCATCTGTTTACCCTTGGATACCCAACCGCCTGGCTTATCCATGAAGGTGAGTACGCCAATATATTCACCCTTTAGATGCACGAAACCATTATCAGCAAAGGGAATTGAGTCAGGACGCTCTAGCAATAATGTTTTCATATGCACTTGCGTCGTCACCTGTTCCTGCACACCGCGATCTGACATCACCAGCAATTGCGGAATCGGTGGTGCTTCACTGCTGTTAAATTGTTGCCAGAGATGTTCCCACAGTTCGCGATCTGTTAAGGGTCGCAAATCCAAACCCATGCGATTGGATAGAATCTGTTCCCAGTTTAGAAACCCATCGGTAAAGGCTTTGGCAAAAGCAATCTCATGGCGCTCCTGCTCTGCTTCTTTTTCTTGTCCAACCAATTGCTGATAAAGCTTCTGCACCCAAGCCAGCACTTTTTCTAGAGCATCATTGCCCTCGGCAGTCGATCCGCGAATCGTGTAGGTTGCATAGAGGCGTAGGAATTTAGGTTTTCTCAAACCTGCTTTGGATAGCTCCTGTACCCTTTGCTTTTCACCCATCACCAGAAACTTTAACTGCGGCGTATCAGCTTGTTCGTAAAGTTCTTGGAGTTGATTTTGGCGATCGCGATCTGAGCTAACCGAACCAAAATGCACTGTCAGCTTCTCACCATCAGGGATATCTTTCAAACCCGATTGGATCGCGTCAAACATTGAAGTTTCTTGTTCAGCAGACAGAGTGGTATGAATACCTTTAGATTCCCAACCAAACACAAACTGCAATGATTCTAGTGATGAGTTACCTTGTTTAAGGACAAAGCAACTCACTGTCCGATCTCGCAGCTCGAATTTGAGGATGCATTCGACGGCAAGCTCCTTTTCAAAGTGCTTATAGCCTTTACGATTAACTTTTGGATTAGCGACGGACATATCTTTTTAGCTCCTGTTTGCTCATATCCCTGTACCGATACGCACCTCGCGTCCATCTTGGTACGGGGATGAATTTTGATAGAAACCGATAGGGTTTAGAACCCGTTAAAATCCACCATGTCGTATCCCCCCATGCCACGATTATTGATACCCACAGCCATGACATATTCAGAAACACGTAGCAAATCATAAATAGCGTGAAGCTGATGATTGCCCAAGGAATAATCAGTTCGGTGGGAAAGGGACCAATCTTCGGACTTGCGCCCAGAATTGCATTGACCTTACGGAATTTGTACTCATCTGACATGGTTTCTAAACCCCAGTAATAACTGCGGCTAGGATGTCTCCCATAGTCACTGTCACCACCAGAATCAAAGGAGTACGCGCTAATTGCTGCCAATCATCGTCATTTCTAGCCGATTGGATCACTTTTACTAATCCAATCCCTAGATAAATCACAAATAATGCTCGCAGCACGTTAAAGATTAAGGCAACTAAAGATGCATCTATTCCAGGAATCGCACCACCTAACCATGTCTGGGTTTTGTTGAAAAACTGGGCTTGGGCTGGCTCGATTGTAAAAATCAACAGTAATCCGATCAGGAAGCCAATTCCCGTTCCTAGCAATAAAACAGGGCTGTACTTGTGATTTCGCAAATGCTGCTCAACTTTGCCATACAGCATCAATAATGTCTTGGGAAAAGCCAACAGCAAGCCAATAAAGGCAAGTAATGCGGTCAGGTACATGCTTCTAGAACAGGAGAAGGCAATGACGATTCCGACAATCGTGGCGGTTAAGGCTGCTACCTGTGGGTCTTGAATTCTGTTGAAGAATTTAGAACCATTGCGATGAGGAGTATAGGTAACTCTCATCCCATCGTTTGAGGATGTTTTCATTTTTTCAATATAGGAGAAATTGGGCTTCTTTGCTTGACTGCATCTTGCACCATAGTCCTGTTTTGGTCAATCACCGAAGCTGGACACAGTGATGATTTAGGCTGTATTTGCAACATCACGCTTACGACGATGATCTGCTAAAGCGTCATTTAAACCACATCGGAGATATTGCGATCTCAGTCGCCATAACCCTGTCCTTTCGATCCCTAGAACCTTGATTATTGCTGGGATAGCGGCTCCATTGTGCATAGCTAGCAACACTTGAGCGCGATTGAGCATAGAGATGTGACTAGTCCCCTTGCGACAAAGCTTTAGGCATTGCTGATAATCAGCATTTGAGAGTGTTAGTTTTAGTCTTTCCATGTTGCATATGACGTTTTGTTAAGTTGTTTGTAAAGTAGAGCCAAATGCACATTTTTCGTTAGTTTTTTAGTCGTTTAGATCACTATTCATTTAGTTGTCGGACAATCAATGGTTAATTTATTTGGCTAGAATGTTTAATATGATACTGTACATTCTCTTTTTCATTCATATCAATTATCTATTTGAAAGAAACTTAATCGAGTCTGATATCTTCAGCAATATTTCCATTGTCTATTAGTTCAGAATTTACTGGATTTGTTTGAGATAGAATCTTGTTTGTTGATTACAGATTAGTCCCCGAATGGAAAATCTATGCACTTCCCCATCAGATGTACTATAGCGGTAGCCATGTAAAGTGATGTTAAAGCTATAAACTAGATTAGGAAAAGTTTTCTAATTAGCTATAACTAGACCATGAGGATCTTGGCATGATGGGGATAGTGGATATGCAAGCATAGCTTAAGGACTAAATAAGGTTCAAAGTAAAAATAAGGCTCTGGTAAGATTGAAGTTGAAAATGATTATCAATTTTTATTGCCATGCCAGCCAAGTCAAAAACACAGCCTATAAAAACTGATGATGCACCAACCTGTGAGATTCATCTGGTGCATCTAGATAAGGTGGTTGCTTGTCAGTCTGAGATATTCTCGCCCAAACAAGCACAACAGATGGCAGATTTTTTTGCAGTGTTATCCGACCCTCATCGATTGCGCCTCATCTCTGCTCTCGCAGGACAAGAACTATGTGTTTGTGATTTGGCTGTAGCCATGAAAATGAGTGATTCTGCGGTGTCTCATCAACTGCGAATTTTGCGATCGGCGAGATTAGTCACGTACCGTAAAGAAGGGCGTAATGTTTATTACAGCCTTGCAGACGAGCATATTGTCAACCTCTATCGAGAAGTTGCCGAGCATTTACAAGAAGTTTAATCCTAAAAAATTTATTGATTAAATTTACTGCTAATCTATTGAATAGTTATTCAAGTATTCAGAGGTATGTATGGCAAAAAGTTGTTGTGGTGATGATGAGCCTAAAAATTCTAAGAAGCATGATCACGACCATGATCATAGTCATGATCATGGTAATGGTGCTGATTCTTCAGGGCTTAAGGGTGAGGTAATTACAATTGCAGCGACAATTGTGCTATTTACAATTGGTCTCATTTTTGAAGAGCGATTACATGAGATGAACTATTGGGTAGTAGATCATGCGATATTCACAGTTGCCTACTTATTGAGTGGATGGAGCGTTCTTAAAGTTGCGGGAAGGAATATTTTGCGTGGTCGCTTCTTTGATGAGAATTTCTTAATGACGATCGCTACAGTAGGCGCATTTGCCATTCACAAATTGCCTGAAGCAGTTGCGGTCATGCTGTTTTACAAAATCGGTGAATTGTTTCAAGACATGGCGATCGGCAATTCACGGCGATCAATCAAATCTCTTTTAGAAGTCCGTCCCGATGTCGCTTTTCGTCAAACCGAGTCTGGTGTGGAACAAATTTCTCCAGAATCTGTATCTGTCGGTGAAGTAATCATCGTCAAAGCAGGAGAGAAAATCCCCCTTGATGGTGAAGTCATTGCAGGTAATGCTCAACTAAATACGGCGGCACTGACTGGAGAATCCGTTCCTCGTGCTGTTGGCATTGGTGATATGGTTTTATCAGGCATGATCAATGAGACTGGATACCTAACTGTGCGCGTGACTAAGGTTTATGGTGAGTCTTCAATCGCCAAGATTCTCGATTTAGTCGAAAATGCCAGTAGTCAGAAGGCGGAAACCGAGAAATTTATTACGCAGTTTGCCCGCATCTATACGCCGATTGTGGTATTCATCTCTTTAGCAGTGGCAACGATTCCACCATTAGTAATTCAAGGAGCAACTCAAGCCGAATGGTTCTATCGCGCCTTAGTTATTTTGGTGATTTCCTGTCCTTGTGGTTTGGTGATTAGTATTCCATTAGGATACTTTGGTGGTGTTGGCGGTGCAGCAAAGCGCGGTATCTTGGTTAAAGGTTCCACTTTCCTCGATACCTTAGCGGCGGTGAAAGTAGTTGCTTTTGATAAAACAGGAACTTTAACTCAAGGCAACTTTAAGGTAGCTAAGATTGCTCCTAGCAATGGATTTACAGAATCAGAACTACTAGAGATTGCCGCAAAAGTAGAAGCGAGATCGAATCATCCTGTTGCCAAATCGATTCTGGAAGCTTATGGAAAAGCTCCTGATCTGTCTGACATGGGCGAGTTTGAAGAGATTGCTGGTCATGGTGTGCGATCGCAGATTAACAATCAAACTGGCAATCAAACTGTCTTTGCGGGTAATGAACGTCTTTTACAACGCGAAAAAATTGCTTACACAATTCCTTCCAATCAAGGCACAATTGTCCATCTAGCAGTTGACCAAGTTTATGCTGGCTATATTCAGATTGCTGACGAACTCAAAGATGATGCAGATCAAGCAATTCGATCTCTAAAACAACAGGGCATTCATACGGTAATGCTCACAGGTGATCGCGACAGTGTGGCAAAGATTATTGCAGGACGTTTGGGCGTAAATAGCTACTACGCCGATCTCTTGCCTGAAGGAAAAGTTGATGTCCTCGATAAGCTCTTAAAAAATGTCAAAAAGGGAGAGAAAGTTGCTTTTGTTGGGGATGGCATCAATGATGCACCTGTTCTCGCTAGATCTGATGTGGGGATTGCGATGGGTGGATTGGGTTCTGATGCGGCGATTGAGACTGCTGATGTGGTGCTGATGACTGACGCTCCTTCTAAGGTATCGGAAGCGATCGCCATCGGACAAAAAACGCACCGTATCGTCCTCCAAAATATCTACCTAGCTATGGGTATCAAAGGATTATTCATTGTGCTTGGTTCCTTTGGTGTAGCAAATATGTGGGAAGCGATTTTCGCTGATGTTGGTATGGCTTTGTTAGCGATCGCCAATGCAACTAGAGTTCTCAAATAAATTTCATCTAATTATGTTCAAATTTACATTCATTATTTTTTCATTGTTTTTCATCTCTGGGAATACAGCAGCATTTTCCCACGTAATCTCGACATCAGATAAAACTAAGCCTAGTGTTGTAGATTTAGTCAAACATGGTAAAGAGTTATGGGATAAAAAGGATATAGCTAGTGCATTAGCTGACTATCAACTAGCCGCCACCATCGAATCTAAAAACGCCAAAATTCAAGCAAGTATTGGCTTCCTGTTTATCCAACAAAGTAAGTTCCCAGAGGCGATCGCTGCATTTCAACAAGCCATTCGTTTAGATAATAAAGATGTAAAATCTCTAATTGGTCTAGGTTTCACATACACTCAGCAGAAAAACTTTACAGAAGCATTGGGATTTTATCAGCGCGTGATAGCCATCGATCCTAAAAATATTGATGCTTATCAAAGTATTGGCTATATTTTCGATAGTCAAAATGATCTTGCAAATGCGGTTAGAGCATATCAACAACTGATTACCATTGCTCCAAATAATGTGAAAGCATATCTTGATCTAGGTCATGTTTTTGAAAAGCAGCAGAACATCCAAGCCGCTTCAGATATCTATGCCAAAGCTGTCCGCCTTGCTCCCACCAATCCAGATGTTTTATTTACTAGCGTAAGTTTAGA
This sequence comes from Pseudanabaena sp. CCNP1317, assembly GCF_034931345.1. Classification (NCBI taxonomy): domain Bacteria; kingdom Bacillati; phylum Cyanobacteriota; class Cyanophyceae; order Pseudanabaenales; family Pseudanabaenaceae; genus Pseudanabaena; species Pseudanabaena sp. CCNP1317. The sequence continues at coordinate 20,198 of NZ_JAYGIF010000058.1, forward strand.
CCGAGCAAAGATTACAACAGAAGAAGCGATCGCAAGGTATCAGCAGATTCTTAAAATTAATCCTCGTCATCTTGAAACAAATCTAATGATCGCCCAAGCTCTAACTACACAAGGCAAATTAGATGAAGCTATTGGTTTTTATAAAACTGCTGCCAAACTTAAACCCAATCCACTTATACAACAAGTAATCGCCACTTTATATATTGGGCAAAATAAACTTTCTATGGCAATCATTACCTACCGTGAAATCATCAAAAACAATCCTGAAGATGCCCTTGCCCACTTTAATATGGGTAAAATCTTGGCACAACAAAAGCGTAACCAAGAAGCTGTGCAGTCATTTCAACGAGCAGAAGAACTATATACCCGCCTAGGTGATCTTAAAGCTATAAATGAAGTCCAAGCAGCCATTAAAGATCTCAAATAGTCAATTTATCAGTCAAATCCGAATTAAAAATCATGAACGAAAATATTCCTGAAGAGACCATCTCATCCACTGCTCAAAAAGTCAAGGAACTCCGCAAGCAACAGCGATCGCATAGTTGGTTACAGCGATATCAACGCCCGATTATGGCTGGTATTTCCACGTTAGGAGTGGTTATTACTGCCTATCTAACCTTTGTTAGTTTTTCCCAATCGTCAGTGGCTTGTCCAACTAATGCCTGTGATGTTGTGCTTACCTCTCCCTATGCCAAAATTTTTGGCTTGCCACTATCTCTATTTGGTTGCTTGGGTTATGCCAGTATGATTGCTTTTGCGATCGCGCCTCTACTGGTTAAGCAAGAACAAAAAGAACTTCGTACCAAGCTAGATAACTGGACAGGATTACTACTCTTTATGGGTGGTACTGCCATGATGATATTTAGTGGTTACTTGATTTATTTGCTAGTTACTGTAATTCAAGCCGCTTGTATTTATTGCATCGCTTCTGCACTTCTATCTACTAGTTTATTTGTATTTTCTATCATCGGTCGTAAATGGGAAGATATCGGAAAATTATTCTTCACAGGTGCGCTCATCGCCACTCTCACAATTGTCGGGACATTTGTTGTTTATGGAAGTGTGAATAAACCGATCGCTAGTGTAACTCTACCCGTTGATGCTGCCACAGGAAAACAAATTGTCCAAACACCAACAGCAAGACCTAAAAAGGGAATTGGATGGGAAGTTACGACAACTTCAGGCAATGCCGAAATTGCCCTAGCTAAGCATCTCAAACAAATCGGGGCAAAGATGTATGTTCTCTATACCTGTCCGCATTGCTACAAACAAAAGCAACTTTTTGGCAAAGAAGCTTTAGCCGAATTGAACTGGATTGAGTGCCTTCCTGATGGTAAAAATGCCCAGCCTCAACTATGCGAAGCAGCTAAGATTCAGACAGTACCTACATGGGATATCAATGGCAAGTTTTATCAAGGTGAGCAAACACTTCAAAAGCTTGCTGATTTGTCAGGCTATCAAGGCGATCGTAACTTTCTTTATATGCTGCCTGATCATTAACCCTCAAAAAAGCTGTTACCAACATTTTTGTTTTTGAATAGATTCTTGTTTCAACTTCACACAACATCATTTCTAATGCTTAACTTCTTACCATTTGCATTTGAGTTTACATCTCCAGGTCCGATCGCCTTTGGAATCGGATCATTTTCGATCCGTTGGTACGGAATGCTGATTGCCTCCGCAGTTGTTATCGGCACACTATTAGCCCAAAAACTTGCAAAAAAACGTGGTATCGATCCAGATATAGTCGGCAATCTCGTAATTTGGTTGGTGGTTGGTGCTATTCCCTGCGCCCGTCTATACTATGTTTTATTTGAATGGCAGCGCTTCCAAAATCAACCTTGGTATAAGGCTTTTGCAATTTGGGAAGGCGGCATCGCGATTCATGGCGCAATCATTGGCGGTGCAATAGTCACAATTATTTTTTGCCAACGCCAAAAAATCTCAGCATGGTTAATGACAGATATTGTTATGCCTGCGCTGATTTTAGGTCAAGCAATTGGACGTTGGGGCAATTTCTTTAACTCTGAGGCTTTTGGCAGACCGACCGATCTTCCTTGGAAATTATTTATTCCCGTTGATCGCCGCCCACCAGAATTTGCAAGCGAATCATACTTTCATCCCACATTTCTGTACGAATCGCTTTGGAATGTGGGTGTGTTTGCAATCTTGATGTTTCTATTCTTCAGATTTCCCAAAATCAGAACTGGGACATTAACCATGACTTATGCGATCGCCTATAGTCTAGGGCGCTTTTGGATTGAAGGGTTGCGTACAGATAGCCTGATGGTTGGATCGCTTCGTACTGCCCAAGTCATCAGTCTTGTGGCGATCGCATTAGGTATTTTTGGTTTAGTTTGGCTATACGGATTGCGGCGGCGTTTTCCTGACACGGTTTCCCCAAAAGTTTCTCAGAAAAACAGTCACACATAAAAAATGCTGATTCTTGCATTGCGATCGCTCTAAAAAGCATTTGACTTATCAGATATTTTTTAGAGTGATCTCAACTTTAGATACACCTTAGACGCAGCATTAAGTTTTTTCCTTCCACAAGATAGTCATTACTCATGCTGGTATAGTTTGAAATGCTTATCAGTTCTAGTGAAGAACAGTCACTAGAGGAGACGGGGAAAGTTTGGTGCAAATCCAACACTGTCCCGCAACTGTAATAAAAGCAATCAGCTTTTTGAGTCAGGACACCCGCTAATGAGCAATTTCAAACTCTTATTTCATTTGCGAGGTACAAAATGAAAAATTCCGTTCAAACAATATGGTGGCGGACTGAGCAGTTCGTTATGTCAGTGCAAGTACAAGCAGTTTTATATGTTGTCTTGTGGGCGCTAATAATTTGGTCGGTTTACTTTACAACTTATCCTGCGGTGCATGACTCCGTTCATTCGCTTCGACATCACACACTTGGAGTGAGTTGTCATTAATGTTCGAGTTCAGCACTTACAGGAGTTTTTAATCGTGTTATCAAAGTTTAAATTATCAACATTTTTGATGGGCTTCACCTGCTTCATCATTATCGCAAGTACCGCATTCATTGGGGTTTCTCAATCATCCCAACCCTCTGTGCAATTAGTGACCGCGCCGCCGATCGCGCAAGTGACTCCATTAGAAGCAGAAGCCACAAAATATTTAGGTTCTGGGCAGTACGATTCACCTGTCCAGTTAAAGTTACAGGCGCGAGATGCCGCAGGTAAGTCATTACAGAATGCACAGTTTCATCTACAAATCCTCACTCCTGCACCAACACCTTGGTTTACCACAGACTTTCCAATTGTGGAGGGGACAAAACTTTTGGACATTGTTGGAGATGCTCCTACAGGTGAGTTTTTAGTCCAGCAGGTTTTTCCAATTCGTGGTGAGTATCAGTTGAAGATCAATGTCAATCCAACTGTAGCTGATGCGTTTACCCCAATTGAGCAAACCTTAAATCTCACAGTTCCTGAAAATCCCTTGAAGTTTCGCTACTTTCCTATTCTTATTGCAGTATTGTTAGCGATCGGGTTTGGTGGTGGTTGGATTATCGGTGGTGGGCAAAAGACTAAGATTCAAGCTGGAGAAATTGCCCCGCAACGAGTTCGATTACTTCTCAGTGGTGTGACTGTTTTAGCGATCGCCGCCCTGTTGTTCTTTAATATCAGTGCCGAATTAGTCAAAGCACAATCAGGCATGGAGTCAGAGACATCTACTGCTAATAATTCTGGTTTAATCGAGTCTCAAGGACTAAGACTGGAGTTAACTGGAGATAAATCCACTACGGTTGGACAGATGGCAGCTTTTCAAGCAAAAATCACTGACAGCAAAACTAATCAGCCTGTCAGTGATGTCATTGTTGCAATTAAGTCCACTCAATTAGAAAATAACTGGGTAGCTTTTGGCTATCAAGGTGTTGCCGATTCTAAGGGGTTACTGACATGGCAAGAGCAATTCTTTGATGGTGCGCCTCACAAAGTTGAAGTTAAAGTATCGCCTAGCCCAACTAGCAACCGTCAATTCCAATCATTCCAAGTGATTCAAGAAATTGATGTAGAAGGAATTGCCCCACCGATGTTAGTTCGATTTATCGGGTTATTTTACTTCACTGCTATTTTAGGATTGGGGTTGATTGGAGGATTATGGTTACAGCAGAAGTTAGAATCAATCTAAATCAAATTGTATAGCTACTGAGTATTGGCTATCATGATGTACCCCAAAAGGATAATGGCAGAGCGAAGTGTCGTCATTCTCCTTTTGCGGGTAATGTGTCATATTTGTTGGAAAGGTGATGAGAATTGAAAGCAAAACTTATGCTCCCTTCCCACTAATTATTCACTATGTAATGTGCAACTAAGAATTAGGAAAAAAGCAAGTCTTCATCCTAATTCTTAGTTGCACATTACGTTTTAATGGGTTTAATAACTGCTGTTTCTAATGTCTTGGGGCATACATGATGACCAATACCCCTAAAAAAGCGATCCAAGCACCGATTAGGTCAAATTTATCAGGGACAACCCGATCAACTAACCATCCCCAAGCGATCGATAACACAATGAAGACTCCCCCGTAGGCTGCATACACTCTGCCAAAGTTTGCAGTTTGTAGAGTGGGAAGAACAGCATATAAACACAATGCAAGCAATCCTAAAATTGCTAGCCAAATGCTTTTGCCTTCTCGTAACCATAGCCAAAACAAGTAGCCGCCGCCGATTTCACATAATCCGGCTAAGACAAATAAAAGTAGGGACTGCATCATAAATATTTTCTTTTACTCAGATTATCAACTATGATAAATCAAATAATGAAACGATTATGAAAGCTATTTATGGCTTAACCCTGCTCAACGGTAATATTTTTTATGGAACCTAATCCAATTCGACGCTCTCTCCTTGGAGCAGGCTTACTAGGGGCTGGAACTCTTTTCGGTAAGTTATTCCCTGCCAATGCGGTTGCTCAATCCCCCGACTTATCAAAGGGCAATCAGAAAGGGATGGATATGTCCCAGTCGGGCATGGTGCATGGCGGTAACATGATGGTCGGAGAGGTTGATTCGACTAAAAATGGATTTGACCCGCGCAAAATGTTAACCGATTGGGATGGGGGGAAAGTCTCGCAGTTGCCGAATGGTCAAACGTTGCGAGAATACGACATTGTTGTAAAAGAAAAAGAAATTGAAATTGCCCCAGGGGTAAAATACCCAGCTTGGACGTATAACGGGCGAGTACCTGGACCAACAATCCGAGTCACAGAGGGCGATCGCGTACGGATCAATTTTAAGAATTCTGGATCTCATCCCCACACAATTCACTTTCACGGCATTCATTCAGCGCGTCAAGATGGAATTGCGGGGACACTCGAAGCATTTCCTGAGATGGAAGTCACCTATGAGTTTGAGGCAAAACCATTTGGTTGTCATTTATATCACTGCCACTCGGTTCCATTTAAACGCCATATGCATAAAGGAATGTATGGAGCATTTATTGTTGACCCCGATCCTCAAAAGCATCTCGAACAGGAAGCGGTGGCGAAATCTCGGCAACTAGGAACGCCTGAAAATGCCAATTGGCAGGAATTGGTCATGGTGATGAATGCTTTTGACACTAATTTTGACGAGAAGAATGAAGTCTATGCGATCAATACGATTCCCTTCGAGTTTATGAAGCGTCCAATTCGGGTTGAACGCGATCGCCCAATTCGGATTTATCTGATCAATGTGGTTGAATTTGACCCGCTCAATTCTTTTCATCTCCACGCTAATTTCTTTGATTTCTACGATCACGGCACAACGCTTACCCCGACCCATCGCATAATCGATACGGTATCGATGATCCAAGCCCAGCGCGGCATTTTAGAGTTTTCTTTTAAAGACTTTGAGGCTGGAAAATATATGTTCCATGCCCATCAGTCTGAATTTCTCGAATTAGGTTGGATGTCTGCTTTTGAGGTAATGGCATGAATGAGCAAAAACTGCAAAAACAAAATACTTGGCTTTGGGTGATTCTTCCCCTAGTTTTGATTACTGCATTAATTGGTATTTTTCTAACGACAAATCCACTAGCACTGTTGAAGAGTTCTGCACCACCCGTAGAAAAACTCACCGTAGAACAGACAGTTTTAGATGAGACAGGCATTTCCCTTTCCGTTCGTGCTGATGGCTCACAACCGATGCAAATTGCTCAAGTGCAAATCGATGGAGCCTATTGGCAATTTACGCAAGATCCAGCAGGTGAGTTGCCTCGGCTTTCGAGTGCTTGGATTCGGCTGCCTTATCAATGGGTCGAAGGAGAAGCTCATCATATTAATTTGTTGACGAATACGGGCGCAGCGTTTGAGCATAAAATCGAAGTCGCGGTGCAAACTCCCATGATTTCTGGCAATCGCTTGTTGAGCTTTGCCTTATTAGGGTTGTATGTCGGTATTGTCCCTGTTGGTTTGGGAATGATGTTCTACCCAGCTTTAAAAGCGCTGAGTGGTCAGGGCATGAAATTTCTATTGGCGCTGACTCTCGGTATGTTGGGTTTCTTGTTTGTTGATACCCTTCTAGAAGCAATCGAGAAAGCAACGAAAGTCGCTACAGCTTTTTCAGGCGGTACACTGGTTTGGTTGATTACTGCGGCTAGCTTCTTAACAGTCTTTATGATTGGTAGACGAGCTGGTAAAGCTCCAGAAGGAACTAAGTTATCGACATACATGGCTTTAGGCATTGGTATTCACAATTTAGGAGAAGGCTTGGCGATCGGGGCTGCTTTTGCGGTTGGGGAAGCGGCTCTAGGATCTCTGCTTGTCATAGGTTTTACGCTCCACAATATTACTGAAGGAATTGGCATTGCAGCTCCGCTCATTGACCTGCGCCCAAAACTCAGAACTCTGATTGGTTTAGTCGCTTTAGCGGGGTTACCTGCGGTGATCGGCACTTGGATCGGAGCATTCGCGTTTATGCCGATTTTTGCCGTGCTGTTTTTGAGTATTGGAGCAGGAGCCGTGTTACAAGTAATTGTCGAGGTTGGGTCATATCTAACTCGCACTGCCCAAAAGCAGGGTGGTTCGTGGTTGTCTAAATCAAGTTTGGCTGGATTTAGTTTGGGTCTAGCCGTGATGTATGGAACAGCGCTGTTGGTGAGTGCTTAAAGCATGGTAAGTGAATCATAAATAAACTGCCCTGACTGCGATCGCTTTTGACAGTAATTTGACCTTGGTGATGATGCACGATCGCCTGAGCGATCGCCAAGCCTAAACCCGTCCCTCCCGTTTTGCGAGAACGATCGCCATCAACTCGATAGAAGCGATCAAAAATTCGATTTTGCTCAGCCTTAGGAATGCCAATCCCTGTATCTTTCACCGCGATAACAGCATTGTGGTCTTGGACTTCTAAACTGATATGCACTGATCCTTGAGCAGGACTGTACTGAATTGCATTCGCAATCAGATTTGATACCAGTCGATAAAGTTGTGATTCATTGCCAAGTACATAGATTTCCATAGAAGGAACTTGACTAGTTAAGTGAATATCCGATGCAGTAGCAAGTTCTGACATTTCTTCGGTCAAGTCGCTGACTAAATCATTCAAACAGCAGGATTGAAATTTTTTTGGAGATGAATTTTGCTCAAGACTAGACAGCAGCAGTAGGTCAGCAATTAAATTACTCAAGCGCCTTCCCTGCTTTTCTACTTTGTAGAGCATAGTTTGCGTATCTGCGAGATTAGCTTGTGGTACTCGTAAGATTGCTTCGACAGTAGCAAGGAGACTGGCGAGGGGCGATCGCAATTCATGGGCAGCATTGGCGGTGAACTGTTGCTGTTGTTGATAGGATTTGTAAATCGGTTGCATTGCTAGTTTAGATAGCCACCAACTAGAAATAGCGATTAAAATCAGCGCGATCGGCAACCCAATCGCCAAAATTATTTTGATTCGCTTTACTTCTGCATCAAAGGGTTCTAAGGTGCGCCCAATTTGCAAATAGCCCCAAGAAGTTTTGACTTTATGTTGTTGGCTCTGATGACTCTTGGCATCATCGCTATGGAGAATAATCGTGAACTGATGATAACGGACTCCATTAGCACTTTGAAAAGTTTGCCAAGGATGATCAGATAAACTTGAAGGTAATTCTCTAAGTATCTGACTGGGGGAAAAGGCGATTAGTTTACCTTGATAATTGAAGAGACGGATGTAATATGTACTGCGATCGCTAATGCCAGTAGTATGCCGTTGAATTAGAGTAGGACTGACATTACAAGGCTGGTCTACTAAACAGAGTTCTGGCAAAATCCGCCGTAAAATTGCGGTTGGTTCTTCAGAAGCAGGTAACATCGGTTCTAAACTATCGTGCAAAGTCCCTGCGATCGATTCCATTTCCCGTTCCATCGCTTCCCAATTGGATTGAATCAGAAAGCGATACATACCAAATCCCGACAAACTCAAAATTACTGCCATCACCCCCGCATACCAAAGTGCGAGACGAGTACGGCTACGGCGAAATAATAGATGGGTGTTCATGGCTGCGTGTTAAACCGATAGCCTTGACTGGGAATCGTTTCAATCGGACATTCACAGCCATAGCTTGATAATTTACGACGTAATAAACGCATTTGTGCCGCGACTACATTGCTGATTGGCTCTTCATTGAGATCCCAAAGTTGATTGCGAATTTTGCTGCCTGAAATAATGCGATCGACATTTTGCATGAGGTAAGTGAGAATCTGAAACTCTTTTGTTGTTAAGGGAATAACCTGTGATACTTGATCAGATTCCGTCACTAATAGTGCGTTATTGGCATAATCCAGAGAAAATTTGCCGATGGTGAGAATTTGTGGTTGCAAATTTGGCGATCGCCTTTGCAATGCGCGTAACCTTGCCAAAAGTTCTTCCATCACAAAGGGTTTAACTAAATAGTCATCAGCTCCTGCATCTAGCCCTGCGATCCGATTTTCGGGCTGTCCTAGAGCCGTGAGCATGAGTACGGGCAATGGATTTTGGTGCGATCGCAGTTTTTGGCATAGTTCTAGCCCTGATAGTTTGGGCAGGAGCAAATCAAAAATTGCCACAGAATAGTCTGTCCATTGATTTTCGAGATAGTACCAAGCTTGAGCGCCATCAGTTACCCAATCCACTACATATTTTTCGCAAATTAAAACCTGCTTAATCGCTGTTCCTAAGTCTATTTCATCTTCTACAAGCAAAATTCGCATGGATCTAAGTAAATTAATCACGAGCTTGATTGTAGCGAAACAATTAGCATTTCACCTCGATTTCATCGCACCTCTGGCAAGCTACTGAAGAATTTATTAAGCCTTTTGCCATTGTGAGGATATCCTATGAAAAAATTGCCATTAGTTAGTGCTGCCCTAGCAGCAATTTTAGCCGTCGCCAGCCCTGTATTTGCCCATGTCGGACATGGAGATGAATTTCAGTCTAAAGGCAAGATTCAGCGCGTGCAGATAAATTCTGAAACCGATCAACAGCTTGGGATTATTGTTACACCGATCGCTCAAACCGCAAAAAGTGCCGCAGGGGTGATGGTTCCAGTAACATCTTTGGTTGAAGCCGATGGTAAACAGCTTGTATTTGTGCAGTACCAAAACTTCTATGAGCCAGTGGAAGTCAAGACTGGTAAGACGCAGGGAGAAAATATTGAAGTTATTGATGGTCTATCAGTAGGCGAAAAACTGGTGACTCAGGGTAGTTTGTCTCTCTATGCCCAATCTCGCAAGACTCAGAAAGCCGATCCAGTAGCTAGTCCCAGTACAGTAGCTAGTCCTAATGCAGTTGCAACCGCGATCGCCACTCCCCAAAGTACAGCAGAACATAATCAAGCCCACGTTAAAGGAATTGCTCACAGCGATCAAGGTGTATTGTCGCAAGAAAATAACTTGCTAGTTGGTGGTGTAGTTGTTGGCGGTAGTGCGTTGGCATTGATTGGTGGTGGAATTTTTCTACTCAAAAATCGTCAAAGCAGTCGCAAAAAACTAAAGCTTAACTCTCGTTCTAAAAATCAGGGAGACGTTTAAGCTCGATGTCTAACTCAATTTTGAACCAGATTCTTAAAGGCTCAATCGTGCAGCGATGGCTGATTGTCGTTTGTGCGATTTTAATCACCTTGTGGGGAGTCTTTACTGTGACGCAGATGCCTCTGGATGTATTTCCTGAATTTGCACCGCCTCAAGTCGATATTCACACTGAAGCTTCTGGACTTGCGCCCGATGAAGTGGAGTCACAAATTACAATCCCGATTGAAAGTGCGGTTAATGGCTTGCCAGGGGTAACGATTGTGCGATCGTCCTCTAAGGTGGGGCTGTCGATGGTGAATGTGGTATTTGATCAAAATGCTGATATTTACCGAGCCAGACAATCGGTTACAGAGCGACTTCAGCAGGTGACAAATCAGCTTCCTGAAGGGGTACATCCGCCAGAAATTTCGCCTTTAGTTTCGCCACTGGGAACTATTTTGCAATATGCCTTTACGGTGAATGGTCAGGGCAGAACTTCGCTAATGGATCTGCGCCAGTTGGTTGAAGGGAATCTGAGAAACCAGATTTTATCCGTCCCAGGGGTGACTCAGGTGACCATTTATGGTGGTGATGAACGTCAGAATCAGGTGCTAGTCAATCCTGCCAAATTGCGATCGCTGAATGTTTCTCTGACTGAAGTTACTGATGCAGCTAGAGGCGCAAATTCTAACGCACCTGCTGGCTTCCAGATTGGCGGTGGTCAGGAACTACTTGTACGCGGTATTGGCAAAGTCAAATCAATTCAAGACTTACAGCAATCAGTAGTCAAGGTTGATAATGGCAAACCAATTCTGTTGAGAGATGTAGCTGAGGTCAAAACGGGAACAGCGTTAAAGCGTGGCGATGGTAGCTTTAACGGTAAACCTGCGGTGGTGCTGATGATTAACAAACAGCCTGATGTGGATACGCCCACTGTCACCAAGGGTGTAGAAGCCGTAATGCAGTCTTTGCAAACGACATTGCCCGCCGATGTCCAAGTTGCTCGCACTTTCCGTCAAGCTAACTTTATCGATGCTGCAATTAAGAATGTCAGTGGTTCGTTGATCGAAGGCATCGTGATTGTATCGGTGATCATGTTGCTATTTTTGATGAACTGGCGCACTGCTGTAATTACTCTAACTGCGATTCCTTTATCACTTTTGATCGGGTTGATGCTGATGAAAGCCTTTGGCTTAGGCATTAACACAATGACCTTAGGTGGTTTAGTCGTAGCGATCGGTTCGGTTGTCGATGACTCGATCGTGGACATGGAAAACTGTTATCGCGGACTAAGAACCAATCAAGCACAGGGTAATCCTAAACATCCTTTTCAGGTGGTGTATGACACTTCTGTAGAAGTTCGTCTAGCGGTGATTTTTTCCACTGTTATTATCGTGGTTGTGTTTGCCCCGATTTTTAGTTTGACGGGTGTGGAAGGTCGCATTTTTGCGCCGATGGGATTAGCCTATCTACTGTCAATTGCGGCTTCGACTCTAGTTGCAATGACGGTTTCACCTGCCCTTTGTGCGATCCTATTGGCAGACCAAACCTTGCCACAAGAAGGTACTTTTGTTTCACGGTGGGCAGAACGCTTGTATCGTCCATTCCTAAGTTTGTCGATGCGATCGCCGATGATTATTATCGGTTTCGCACTTGCCGCCCTGGTTGCAACGAGTGTGATAGTTCCCTCCCTCGGACGAGTTTTTCTGCCCGAATTTCGAGAAAAGTCAATGGTTAACTCGATGGTGCTTTTTCCTGGGGTATCTTTAGATATGACCAATCGCGCAGGGATGGCACTATATAACTCGCTCAAGGGCAATCCATTATATGAGTGGGTGCAAGTGAGGTCAGGACGCGCCCCTGGTGACGCAGATGGTGCAGGCGTAAGCATGGCTCATGTGGATGTGGAATTAAGCGATGCCGCTCTGAAAAATCGGGAAGAAAGCATCAAGCAATTGCGGGAAGCCTTCAACAAATTACCAGGGGTGGCTCCGAATATTGGTGGATTTATTTCGCACCGTATGGATGAAGTGCTATCGGGTGTCAGAAGTGCGATCGCGGTCAAAATCTATGGCTCTGACCTCGCCCAACTGCGAACCATCGGTGAACAAGTACGCGATGCGATCGAGCCTGTTGCTGGGCTTGTAGATTTGCAACTAGAACCGCAATTACCAATCCGTCAAGTCCAGATTCAATACAACCGCACGGCGGCGGCAACCTATGGATTGAGTATGGAACAGATATCCAATGTTGTCGAAACTGCTCTGAATGGTCGTGTCGTTTCGCAACTATCAGAAAATCAGCAGCTAGTTGATACTGTCGTCCTATTACAAGAATCATCTCGTAATAGCCTCGATGACATTCGCGCTATCCCTCTGATCGCCCCGACAGGGCAACAGATATCCCTCGGTGAAGTTGCTCAGATTAGTTACGGTATGGGCGCAAATGTGATCAATCGTGAAGATGTTTCACGGCTAATCGTAGTTTCTACCAACGTTGCTGGTCGGGATCTCAATAGCGTTGTCAAAGACATTCAAGCTCAGATTCAGCAAAAAGTGAAACTGCCCAATGGCTACTTTATCCAATATGGCGGACAGTTTGAGTCAGAGGAACGAGCCACTAATAATCTTTTAGTGTTCAGTATTCTCGCGGCGATCGTGATCGCTGTATTGATGTTCTTCTCTGTGAAATCCATCCCTGCAGCGATCGCCATCATGATCAACTTACCTCTAGCTTTAGTCGGTGGGATTATTTCCGTTGCGCTTACTGGTGGTGTCATTTCCATTGCCTCCCTCATTGGTTTCATTACTCTGTTTGGAGTTGCTGTGCGTAATGGCTTGTTGCTAGTTGATAACTACAACAATAAATTTGCTCAAGGAATGCCTCTTAAAGATGTAATTTTTAAAGGTTCTATGGAACGAGTTAATGCCATTTTGATGACTGCACTCACTTCTGCGTTAGGAATGCTGCCCTTGGCAATTTCTAGTAGCGCTGGGAATGAAATCTTACAACCTCTAGCGATCGTGGTTTTAGGTGGCTTGATTACCTCTACGATTTTGACCCTATTGGTAATTCCTGCTATCTACGCCAAGTTTGGTAAGTGGCTAGTTCCCAAACAAAAATCTTTAAGTATTGACAACCAATTCGAGGTGAATGAGAACCCACAAGTATTAGTTAAATCATAGCTATAAAGACTTTAAGAACTAGACTAAGGAACAAATTCGCCTTAATTTAGTTCTTAAAGTCAAAATTTTTTGATTTTAAGATTCTATTGCGACTGTTTAAAAATTATCTCTATGTTCTTTTATCGTTCAAAACAAAAACACAACAAAGATGGCGAAGATAAGGTATACAGTAGAAAGCAAAAGATTTGGGATATCGCTTCAATTCTGAGCCTATTTGCCTTACTCTGGTTTCTCCAAAATGCTCAGAACGTCATAAGACACATTAATTATCTGAAAGTAGCTGAAGATGTGCCACCACTAGCTATGTCTAATGGCGATCCCTATATTCGAGCTTTGATGAGAACTATTTCTGCAAGCGAGTCCAGTGGTAAGAACTCCTATGCGCTTTTATATGGTGGAGATCATGTTCACGATTTAAGTCAACATCCTAATCAATGCATTCCGATTAAAACTGACGTAAATAAAGGAAAATGCTCCACCGCCTCTGGGAGGTATCAATTTCTTACCTCTACTTGGATGGAAAAAGCTTCTAAATATCATCCCAATCCATCTGAAACCCCAAATGGCATAACCTATAGCTTTGAGCCTGAGTACCAAGATATCGTTGTCTATCGATGGCTCAAAGATCATCATCAATGGAATGTGGATATTTTAACTTTGCTCAAAAAAGATCGGGTTGAAGATGCTTTGGGTGAGTTGTCTGATGTTTGGACTAGTCTAGGCAGTGGGCTTGAAGATAATTTGATGACACCATTTTTACCCAAGCTTTATCGTAAATTTCTAGCTGAAGAACTTGCCTCTACAAGTAAAATGAGTGGATCTCAAATGATTAACAAAATTGAGTCTTTCTAAACCTAAAAACTATCGATACCTATCTCAGCCCAACCAAAATGCCACAGGTTCCCTCATCATTACGATGCCTCAATAATTCAACTTTTGCCAGACTCTATACTGCTCAGACGATCAGCTTATTTGGTGATGCTCTAACATGGTTAGGATTAGCTCTACTAGCTTTTGAACTAGCAGGGAAAGATAGTGCTGTAGTGCTTTCTGTGGCTTTGACCTTGAGAGTTACGGCTTTTGTGATTCTCTCCCCAATCGCAGGTGCGATCGCCGATCGCTTAGATCGCAAACTAATTCTCGTCATCACTCACATTGCGCGAATGGTGATTGTGGGAACCATGCCATTTGTAAATGCAGTTTGGCAGATTTATGTTCTAGTCTTTGCTCTAAATGTATTCAATGCCTTCTTTACGCCTACATATCAAGCCACAATCCCTTTAGTCACGGGTAAAAGTGAATATGCTCAGGCGATCGCTCTTTCTGCTGCGACTTATCAACTGCTAGGCGTTTTAGGTCCTGGAATTGCTGGAAGTATGTCGGCATGGATTGGCGCAAGACAGATATTTTTTCTGGATGCAATTTCTTTCTTAATTGCCGCAGTTTTGATCTTCTCACTTCCAAATCAACTTAGAGTAGAGCGAAATGAAAATTTAGAAGAATCTCAAAAGGGAGCGATCACTACAATTATTGGTGATGTTAAAGAAGGAACCACACGCTTATTTGCTAATGCTTTTATTCGCTATGCCCTCTTTCTGCAACTTGTCGCATCGATCGCAGGAGCGCAGATTTTAGTAAATACCGTAGGCTACATAAAAGGAACGCTCAAACTAAGCAGTTTAGAATATGGATGGGTAATGGCTGCTTTTGGCATTGGCGCAACTATAGCGGCGGTAACTGTAGGAGCGATCGGTAAAAAGTGGGAGCGCACAATTGTAGTTCTGTTTGGCGCAGTTTTGATTACTTTGGCAATTTTACCCGCGAATTATGTCGGTTTAGTGCCATTGATATTACTTTGGGCGATCGCAGGAATGGGACAAGTTTTCGTGAATCTACCCACCCAAACTCTCATCGCGGATCAGATTCCCTCTAACCTTCAAGGGAGAGTTTATGGCGCACATTTTGCTTGGAGCCATCTATGGTGGGCAGTTTCCTATCCCATTGCAGGTTGGTTGGGAAGTCAAAGTAATACTTCGTTTCTTTACGGAAGCTTGATCGGGTTTGCCCTTCTCGCAGTAGTCCAGATCTTGCTAGCTCCTAAAACTCATGAACATCAGCATGAATATCTCTGGCATGAACACGAACATACTCACGATCCACATCATCAACATGATCATCCTGAACATATGTTACTAACCGAACCACATACGCATACCCATGAGCATCTGCCAACCAAACATCTTCATGCTCACTACCATGATATTCATCACCTACATAGCCATTAGATGAATTTTATATACATTTCAGCGAAGGAAACCCATTGCAGAACCAATCAATAAAAATAATCCCATTACTTGGGGCGAAAAATCAAACGATAGAATGCGTGGGTAGTGTGTCACATTTGTTGAACTAGGTAATTGATAAAAATGGCAAACCCATACCAGCATTTTTTATAGCCTATTCTTGTTATTTTCTCCCCAACAAATGTGAAACATTACCGAATGCGTGTTTAAGACCGATCTTGCAGTTTTTTACATTTATCCTGTATCTATCCCTACTCCTTCTGTATCAATTGATTAGTAATCTATCCACGAATCACAATAATTTCTCGACCTGCGGGACTGATGACATTTTCAGTCGTAGTGCGATCGCTTAGCGGCGGCAAACCTTTACGGCGATCGAATATCACTAACCATCCTGTATCTAAGCTCAACCCTGACAAATACTTATCCAACTGTGGCAATCCTTCCTTAATTGGATCAGATCTTTTATCAGCCCATACCTTCAACTCCATTGCCAAAGTTACCTTACCATAGCGCAAGCAGATATCCATTCTTCCCGAACCAATGGCATATTCTCTCTCCAAAGTGCCGCCACCATTAACAACACGGTGCAGAAAAGCCATCAACACCAGATGGGGCGCAATCTCTGGATAGGGCGTACTTCCAAATAAAGGCTCTCCATGCTGCCGCCAGAATAATAAGAACGCTTCCAACAAGCGATCGGGCAAAAATTCACCTTGCTCACTAAGCCAGATTGGTTGAAGATACCCAATAGAAGCAGTAGTTACATAGGCAAGCACTCTAGGAAGCACTTCCTGATAAATAGGATTAGCGATCGCCAAACCATTTTCGTTAGTACAAAGCCCTAAATCTAAAACGTAGCGAATATCATCCTGTGGCACATCTGGTAGCTCCTGCCCAGCGAGAATAGGCTGAATCATTGCTCTGACTCGATCTTCTCTTAGTCTCTCCGCAAGGCTATCCAGATGCGTATCTTGTCTCTTAATGAGTATTTCCTTCGCTTGATTCACTAACTCAGCCGTAATAGGAATAGATGGATCTTTCGTAATATATTCAACAATTTCCTTAGCGATCGCATTGACCAACCAAGGCTGACCCTGAGTCAAATGAAAAGCTAAATCAACAGCTTCAGGAGTAAATATTTGTCCTGTGGCTTCCGTATGCTGCTGATAGAGCTTTCTCACATCCTCAAGGGTGAAGTTACTCAGCGTGAAGGAGCGCACTTTGATATTAAAAGGACTAGAAGTATTCAGGCGATCGCTTCCTCCCGAAGCATACTTATAATCCCGCACATCGCGCATCCCCACCAAAGCAACTGACTGTGGGAATCCTTGTGGACGGCGCGGAAATCCATCCCTCAACTGTCGTAACACAGTCATCAAAGTTTGATTTTGTAGAGAATCTATTTCATCAATGAATATTACCAATGGTCTTGGTGAAGCCTCCGACCATATTTTTAAAAAATTACCAATACGCTGTGGCGGCTGATTTACATTGTAGGTTGGTGGTTTCAGTTCGTCTGGCAACCAGAAATCTGCCGCATCTCGCCATGCTGCTAAAATGATATCTTCTGCTTTTTCTGGTTCATTAGGGAAAGTTGACCCGACTTCTGCCGATACCATTACCGATGTATATTCACCACTAGTGGTGAGTTCTTGCGCGAGGGTCAGCATTGCTGTAGTTTTACCCGTCTGACGTGGCGCATGGATCACAAAATAATTTTCTTGAGCAATTAATTGTTTGATTTCAGGCAAGCGCTCAGTCGCTGACAACATGTAATGAATATCAGCTTTACAAGGACCAGCAGTATTAAACCATTTTGGCATGACAACAACTAACTAACGGGCATAGATACCCCTTCAATATATAACAACGCGCCAAGCAAAGCCCTGAAACGCTGAAAACACATTACAAACACTAAGTATAAATACTTATTCGCATAAATTTAATGGCAAATAAGTATTGATTATTTGCTCTAAGATGTTTCTAAGACGAATTGGGCTTTCAATCTTGAAGACGATCGTTTTTATGATTATGACCATAAGTTTGCCGCAGCGGCAAACTTATGGTCATAATCATCTAGGGCAAGGGACTCTAACACATAGCCAGTAAGCATTTCGGTAGCAGATGTCCGCTAAATCCATTCTCCTTAAGCCCTTTAGCCAGCCACAGGCAAAATTTGTCTGTGAATGAAGTGGTAAAATCAGCAATGGGAGGCAAATCCAGATGCAGCAGGAAGATAACTCCAGACTGCTCAAGGCTTTTGGCAGATTCAAGAGTTTACGATTTTCGGCAAGCTTATGCTTGTAATTCAAGACTTTCGGCAAACTTATGCTTCCACCTAGGGAGACGAATCTAGGTGAACCCAACGGTGAAATCGGTATTTCAAACTCAGTAGCGGCAAATTTATGGTGCTAATGGCGGCAAGCTTATGGTCATAATCTCAGTTTTTTTCGCATCTTCTAACACTACACTTAGAGATAGGGGTTGCTGATGGTACTTTGTAAGCTAGATGGTGATGCCGTTATGTCGATTCCAGAGCCAATTTTAGTTGTTTACAGTGAACCGCCTAAAGTGATCGCCACTTCAGACTTGCGCCAAGCAAGAGTTGATGAGTTTTTAGCGTCAAGGTCTTTACAACCCAAAAGTCGTAAAGCGTATCAAGCGGACTTGTGGACATTTATGGATTGGTGCGATCTGGCTTGGGTGGATGTGAGTCGTCGTAAAGTGACACAGTTTAAAACTTTTTTGCTGAAGGAACGCGAACTGGCGTTGAGTTCGGTGAATCGAGTGCTGCGAACTCTGAAATCTTTTTATCGATGGATGTTGCTCTCGGAATATGTGGTTGCCGATCCGACGATTGGCATTCAGCAAGAGCGATTACCCGATCCTGTGGCAAAGGATTTGGAGGATGAGGAGGTATTACGGATTTATGAAGCGATCTCGCTAGGTAAAGGGGTGTTACGCGATCGGGCTTTGTTTTCGATTTTGTTGCATGGGTTGCGGGCGGAGGAGGTTTGTCGTTTGAATATTGAGGATTATGTGAATGGGGAATTGGCGATCAAAGAGGCGAAATGGGATAGTAAGGGAGAAGTGCCTTTGACGAAGTTTGGTATTCAGGATTTGGATACTTATTTAGATTGGAGGAGGGAGCAAGAGGGAGAGTTATTATCTGATAGTCCTTTATTTGTATCTTGTTCTAATCGTAGTCAGGGTAAGCGGTTGACCTATTGGGGGATTCGACATGTGATGGATGATTTGGCGGAGAAGACGGGGATTGATTTGCATTCGCATCGGGGTAGGCATACGTTTGCGACGAATTTGATTGTGAAGTATGAGCTAGATCCTTCTTTGGCGATGGAGTTGACAAGACATCGGGATGTGAGAAGTTTTAGGCGCTATACAAATCGCAAGAATAAGATTGCGGCGAAACGGGCTTTTTTAAAGGCGGCGGCGAAGTTAGAATAGTGGTTAGAACATTAGCTGGCATATTGGCGATCACAGGATGGAGGTTGGGAAAAAATAGTTCTATGATTCATAAATTCCAAACTGGTCATTGCCGAAATGTACTATATGTGGTGCAAACTTGAGGCAGCCCACAACTCTTAAGTAACTGTTAGAAAATACCTAAATTACGCTCTTCATCTCGAGTAGATTCTGACTCTATCTGTCTATCAATATCTGCTATATACGCTCTAACCCATTTGCTTACATTCTGATTATGATGGTTAATAAATGGTAAAAGAGCTTTCTTGTCAGCTTCTAAATATGGGACTAAAGAGCCTTCCCAGCCTCGTGTAGCCATATTTGCCCCAAGAGTATTTACAACTTTTTCATCATTACCAAAATTCTCCAGAAGTTGAATAAATAATTTAGTGGGTTGTTGCACTTTATTAACGGTCTCTAGGATATTCACACAACTGGCAATAAAGTTTGGACCTAGGGCTGGATTTTTTTGGCACCAAGAAATAACATTATCAGGATTTAAGACAGACAATACACTTGGCTGTTGATTGGAAAAGCTATTTTCTCTATCAATAACCTGTTGAAGCCAATAACGCTCCATTCCCCTTGCTGCCAGTATGGCATCACCCAAAATAGGCCACAAAACCTCTTCATACTCTTGCATAAGGTCAGTAAGTAAGGGCTTTATATAATCCCAAATATCTCCATGCTCAAAACCTTGCGAACAAGAAGCAATAATCTGATTTACAATGGCAATAGCAAATTCCTGATCTGGGAATTTGAGAATGTTCTGCGCTAGTCCATGCCAATGGTAGATATCTCTGTAAGTTCCCTTCTGATCTTTAGACAATGAGACAGCTAATACTAATTTCTTGAGTGGATCAATAATTTCCTTGACGAATGCTTTATTGCTATGGCAATACATAAAAATAACATTTAGAGCCGACCAAGCAGCTACATTTCCTAGAGCGGATAAATTCAAACAAAATTCTGCAATAGTTGATGGATCAATACCGTCTGTGACACGACCATAACCTAGAAGATTTGCACTGTTGGCAGAAATAGTATCTTGGGAAATGAGTTCTAGAAGTTTATCTAAGTGAATCTTCGTTATTTTCCCAGTCCGAATGACATCTGGGTAAAACACAATCAGGTGTTTGTCCTCTAAAAGCTTGTCAATATATATTTGCCAAGTTGCTTGTGATTTCTCATATATACCGCTATAAAGACCAAGTGCAAAGCTTACATTAGGCGATTGAATAGTGACAAGCTGCTCTAGTGTTAGATCAAGTAATTGTGTAAAGTCGGCAAGTTCTATCGCTAATTGTCTTCCAAATGTATATGACTGCTTCTGTTCATTTTTCATTAATAAGCCGAGTAATGGAAAAAGAGAAGACACCTTTTTAGCTATATCTATTGCCAGTGTTTTCGCTTTTTCAGCCGCCATATCAATGTAGATTCCATCATCGTCTTCGTGATGCTCCCAAGGGGGGTTAATTACTATAATCTTAAGCTTATCAGTTAGATCAGAATCATCTGGATTAAGTAGAACCAACCAAGAATTTAATGCATCAATTGCTTTCTGATTAAGCTGTGCAGCATCATATTCAAAAGTATGTTTTATGCTTTCAAGTGCCGATGGCCAATATTTACCATTTACTTCAATAACCTGCTTGATCGTAGTATCAAGCATATCAATACGACCTACACGCACGAATCCACGAATAGAGTGTCCTATTATACTCATAGCTTTTTCTTTTCGATCATCTTTTCTTTCCAGAATTAGCAGAAGCAAATCGAAAGCAGCTTGCCATAAGTCGAAGATATCCTGCCAAATTTTTGGTCGCCATTCCTGAAGTGGTGCTTTTGTACCCTGATACTCTGCCCCAACCATTCGGTGACCTCCATTTATTCTGGTTGCCTGCTCTAAAGCATTAAGAATAACCATATCAATTTCAGGACGATTCAGGTCAAAAGCTTTACTTAGTAATGTAAAACGGATATTAGGATCGGCTGCCGTCCCCGATAAATCGCACCTGAATAATTGTGAGAATATACCTGTGGCATTGTTGCTCCAAGTTTCATTTTCGGCTGAGGCTAAGAGTAATAGGCACCATGCCGACTCTTCAAAAAGATTCGCATGGAAACAAAGCTTTTCGAGTGCCCAAACTAAATTTCTTCGGATATTGCCATCTATATGTAATAACTGCTGGTAGTTAAGATTAAAGAGAGTCTGGTAGAGTGCGGCAGATGTAGCTTCGGGATTTACATTCACAAATGAGCGGAAGAGTCTAGAACCCCGATTAGATAGGATCACCTCCGCTTGGCCAAAAGGGCCTTGAGTTCCACACAAATCTTTAGTGAGCAATTTAACATCAGGATGAAAGTCCATTTTCTCAATCTGTTGGCAAAAGCCTTCAATTAGTGACTCTGGAATCCCATTTACAAGCTCTTTCTGTTTTTGCTCCCTAGTTTTTGTCCACCACTGTCCTGCCAATCTTATAGCTAATGGTTTTGGAACTACTTGCCCATATCGTCCTCGTCTATCAATTAGTCCTCGTTCAGAATATTTTTGTATACATTCGTATACGGTATCAACATTTAGCCCTACCAAACCTGCGATATATTTAAGTTGATCTTCAACTTCTTGCTCTATGCCAAATGTATCAAAAAGAGAACATACTTGAAGGATTTTTAGATGATCGGGATTTTCCTCCTCCCCACGTTTCCATAATAGCTTGTTGGCTAAGTCGTCTTCACCAAGTTCACCTATTCTTGGATCTTCATTTAACCTAGCCTCTGCTAAAAGAACAGCCATTTGAGGAAAGCCTTGAGCAAAGCTAACAATTCTATCTAAATCCGTTAGTCGATTACTATATATTGGATTTAGAAGTTGAAGTAATTCATCATTACTCATCTGCTTAAGGTCAAAACACTTCGTTGCGTCAGAAACTTTATCAAAGTTGTAGTCCAAACTTAGTAGGCTGATTTGGCTATTTCCTCTCCCAATCTCTTTTGCCAACCGCTCATGAAGTTTGTACTCGCAGTTATCAACAACCAATATTGCGCTCAAGCCTAAGCTAATCCAATCAGCTACCAGAGCATCAACATTAGGAGCATGATTAGCATCCACATATACCAAGAGACTTCTGATTTCCTCGCACTCAACAAATACCTGATAAGCCATTCTAGTTTTACCTAACCCTGAAAGCCCCTTTACTCGAAAACAGGATTTTGGTTTTGGTAAGTCAGAGATTAGAGTTGTAATTATGTCCTTTCTACTTGCTACGGAAGTGAAAGGTAGGCTGCTTAAGTCTTTATACTCACTCCATAAGTCAAAGGTTTTTAAACCTCTTTCAGCTGGTCTTCCAATCCAGTGCTGAACAGCAACAATTGCAGGGATATAGAGATTTACCCATCCTTGAATTTGGCTTGCGTCGTATATTTGCAAATCACAGGTTAAAGCATAACTCTTGCCAAGTGTGGTTAGATTCTCGCGTATTTTTTTGATGCGAGCTTTTTTCTGTTTATTATTTAGCTCTTGCGTAGTAAATACAACATAGCTACCTCCAATGCTAAGAACTTCATCGACTTGAGATTTTACAGTTTTGTCTTTTGCTAAGATTTCATTCCCATAATCTGTTGGTCCCATATCTGTGGCTTTATTTTGAAACAAAGTAAGCCTGTTTGGAATATAATCCGTTGAAGCTACTCCATTCTGCCAAGAGATCCGTCCATCCTCTCCACCATCCCCAGTTGTGATATTTAGAGCTACTTCAACAGCGCATTGTGCTAGATCATAACGAAAAGCTTCGGCATGAAGTAAAATTTTCAACAACTGTGTCAATTGAAAATCTTTCAACAGATTGATACTGCCAGATTCTACATTAAATGGTTTTGTCATTTCGATCCCAAAATTAGTATGATTTTTATTTTCATTGGCTGGCGATCACATTATCGTGTGGCTTTCACCACTCAATAAAGAATATAGTGCTCCCCAATGTCAAGAGAGAGATTTGGGCTTGGCTTGGCTCGAACGAACATTCCATGACTAGTATTGTGACTGTCAAGTTTTTTGGGAAGCAGCCAAGCAACAACATCGCCACCCCGCAGATCTGGTGAAGCAATGGATCATAAACCTTACAAATAGGTTGTGTATCCTATTCTATGCGTATCCCACAAAACCTCAACAGGCTGTATTAAGTTATTATTTTCCAAAATCATGCCTAAAGGTATTCCCGAAAAGTGTAAAAAATGTGCGATGCTTTCGGCGACTCAGGCTCAAGAACTTCACGGCAATGATGGCGATCGCTGTTGGAATCCTGCGGTTTGCTATAGTCGCCGTTCCTATGCCCGTCATCGCGATCGCCGTAATCTGATTCGCTCACATCAACGTGGTGATTCCAATGAAAGTTTAGTTGTGATTACTGATGAATTTGCCTCAGTATATTGGGCTGTGTTGGTGGTGTATCGACAATCGGGAACTGATACACCAATTCATGCGATCGCGGTTCAAGTTTGGAAAGGACAAGAAAAGTTCGCAGCGATTCCACCAATTCATTGTGCGGGGATGGTTGCGACGCAAGTGCATACTTATGTGCAGAAAGTGTTGATTTTGCTGGAGTCAAGTTATGGGATTAAGAAATTTGCCAGTCAAGAACGTCTCGATCCTTGGCTTTGTCCTTTGCGTCCTTGCCCTTGTCATTCCAATTAATTTTCGGTGTGACAATGAAAGTTAAACAGCTTGAGTTGGATTTATGGGATGTCCTTTCGACTGCGAGACAAACTCCTGAAGATGCAAATTTTCCAATGGTGTTTAAACTTTTAGATTTGACTCTGGTTGATCTTGATACGCGCTCTCAGTTGCGAATAGCTGGTGAGGCGGTTTGTCAGATTGCGGATTTGTTTTGTGATCGCTCTAATTTTTTATTTGAGGAGTTACATTCTCGTGCGGTAAAGGGGGAACCGATCATGGCTGATGATGCTTTTGATCGTTATGTGCGTCAGTCTATGGTGGTAGATTTTGAGCAGTTCATTGAGCCTTTGCAGAGTTTACCTAGGAAGGTTTCCGAACAAATAAAAAATGGCAATTCGATTGTTCGTGAAATTGATAAGGAGGTTTTGATTCAAGCTTTAGAGCAGCACAGTTTGCTTAGTTTGGTGGAAGAGTTTGAACTGGCGATTAATACTGCTCATACTGAAAATGTTTCGGCTTGGGTTGAGGCGATCGCGCATTGTATTGCAAATAATTTTTCTCCTATGCGCTTGATAGATTTGCAAGTTGCTTTGCCTTTACCAATTGTCGAAACTTGGCTAGGTTTACTTTTGGGTGGGTTTAAACTTGAGCAACGAGGAAGCTTTTATGATTTGAGCGAGATTTGGATTAGTTAAAACGTGTCTCCTTCTAATTTCTTGGATTTGCGTTGTGCTTTCAATAACCTAATTGTCTCTGGGTCAGCGTCTTTGCTCCAGACAAGACGATGCCCTTGAAGTTCTGCACAGTATTCTTTTAATTTTTGTTGCCAGCCTTGCCAATATGAAATATCTTTCATGTTTTCTAGCAATCCCCAACTTTCTTCTTGTTTAGTTAATTTGGCAAATTTTTCATACTGTAGGTAGTCGGGAAGGATATAAGCATCTTTGCAATGAAGTACGGGGGGATTATCGGAGTTGTGATAGTCACGATAACGAACCTGTAAATCTCTCAGGTCAATTTGCATTGAGGCTTGCATTTTTGGATGGGGATCTCGATCAAAGTCGGGATAAAAAAGATAGCTGATTTTCGGTTTATGAAGATGGAATTTGATCAGCGTGGCTCCATCCATTCTACCAATGGTGCGACTGGCACATCCTTCATAGAGTCTGAGCATAGTATCAAGATGTTCTAAAGCCGAAATATGAACATAGAGGGCTTGATGATCTAGCCGTCCAATTCTGCTGTTTCGACAACAGGTAGCGATGAATCCTTCCCTACCTAAATTAAATAACATCAGATCAGCAGTAGTACTTGCACCTTGATAAGAGCCAAATAGAGATTTGATATCGGTTTGGTATTGCGTTAAAAGTTGGCTTAATTTGAGTCGTTTGTAAGGGTTATCAAAATTACTGAGGGCAAGGAATACCAAAATATCTTGACGGCGCTTATCGGCGATCGCATCCCATTCATCTTGATTTGTGGCACTGACAATCAAGTTAAAGGCGCGGCGTACTGTTCCAAATTCTGTTAGCAACGGCTCAAAGTTTGGCAATTCTTCGCCAATGGGTAATCTGCCTCGCTCTGTAAAGAAATCCATAAGGGGATTGAGTAATTCGCGATAGTCTTCAAAGCGTTTGGAGACAAGTCGGATTCTGGGTGTGGTGGCTCTCGAACGAAACCGTGATGCTCTGAAGCTTTGCGCTTGCATTTCGTCACGAAATACAAAATAAATGCCGAGAGAGACAGGCACAGAATCTACGCCTAACACTTGATCGATATAGAGTTTGAGTTCTTCTTGTTCGTAATACTTCTGGAAAGTGTTACGACTACTCACCACGCCATCACTGTAGGCGATTTGTCCTTTGCCCACATCACCAATTAAAACTTGTGCCGACACTATCAAAACTTTTTGCGTTAATTCCCATGCTTTGATTAGTGCTTCTCTTCTTTCGATCTGCGATTCGATGACGTTGATGATATAGCCGAGGTTGACGATTTCGGCTGAGGTACAATCGCATTGTGGTCGATAGTATGGGTCCCAACCTGAGCTAGTAAAGCCGCGATCGCTAATTCTTTTGATATCTTCACCATGACCACAGCCATAGTCAAAAAAGGTTGAGCTTTCTGTAAATAGTCCTGCTTCTAAGGCAAGTCGAACGGGTTTAGATAGATCGGGGCGATGAATTGCGGCTTTATGTCGATCAATTTTGATATCTTCTTTTAGCCCCTCAAACACTTCGACAGGCTCAGTGCATCGCCCAGATCCTCTCCCAGAGGTCGAGGGGAGCAAAATGACTTGATGATCTTTCAGTTCAACATTGTATTCCTGTAAACGTTGTTCCCATCCTTTACGAGTGCCGATGATGCGAGTCTCATGAAATAGCCCGATCGATTCTTCTTGTTTGGTTAGTTGAGCAAATAGTTGATAGTGGGGATAGTCAGAATTTACAAAGGTTTCTTTGCGATGGAGGATGGGCGGATTGAGAGAGTTGTAATAGTCTCGTTGCTGGACTGTTTGGGCTTTTAGGTCAACTTGAATACTTTGATGCAATGCGGGATGTGGGTCGTTATCGAATTCTGGATAGAACAGGTAGGAGATTTTGGGTTGTTCGTAGTTGAATTTGATAATGGTGAATTGGATAGATTTTGGTAGTAATAATCTGGCTTGGCGATCACATTCTTGTAATTGTGGAGATAAAGAGGTAATCGCTGAGATATGCAAATAAAGCGCGTTGGGTAACTTTTTGCCAATAGGACTCTGTTGGCATAGGTTAATTATTTGAATGTGGTCACACCCTATTATCATTGCAGGAGCAAACTAATCGAACATATATGTATCCAGAATACTCCCTTGGCAAATATCTAACACTAAAAGATTTTTGTACTTGTACACAGACATACCAGAAATACCATGACCAAATTAAGCCTTATCCACAAAACAATATCGAAGAAAGCATACTAGCGATAAAGAATTTGCATCAATGGATTATCGATCCAGTAATTGACTATTTTGGGAAAGAAAATTTTTGTCTGACCTATGGATTTTGTTCGCCTGACTTAAAAAAGTGGTTGTCAAAGAAAGATCCTGTCACAGGGCTAAAAAACGGACGTGTCGCTCCAGAAATCGATCAACATATGGCTCATGAAATTAATAAAAATGGCAACTACTACTGTTCCCGTTTAGGAGCAGCCTGCGATTTTAAAATCACAAACATTACAAGTAATATAATTATAGACTGGATTTTGGCGAACCAATTGCCCTTTGATTCGCTATACTTTTATGGCTTAGAGCGATCGCTGCATATTAGCTATGGATTTCAGCATAAGCTAGATATTCGTGCATTTAACGATCTCAATGTTCCAACCCAAAAGGGTATTGAGAGTTGGGTTAAGCTTGCCAAGCAAATTAAAGAGTAAATATGATTCAGACTATCAACAGCAATACTTCTAGCGGCACGGAATTAATTTTTGCTCGACATGAGACATTTTATCCTCGTTATGGCTGGCTAAAGAAAGGATTTGAGGCAGTTCATGCTAACTCCAACATTTTTTTAGAGGAAGATGCTCACATTCAGCTAGGGGTAGGAAAAAACATGGCGAAGGCGATTCGCTATTGGTGTGGAGCGTTTAAGCTTATTGAAGACGATCGAGCAGGACAGTCATCACCTCAAACATCACAATTTGGGCGATTATTACTAGGTGAAGATGGTTACGATCCCTTTTTAGAAGATACTGCTTCCCTGTGGTTATTGCATTGGCATCTATCGCAACAACCCTGTAAAGCCTCAGCGTGGTACGCAATTTTCAATAACCTACGTCAAACAGAATTTACTGTTGATGACTTGCTGTTAATGCTCATTCAGTATCGTGATGCGGCAGGTAATCGCACTGTGGAGGCTTCATTAAAAAAAGATATCACTTGCCTTTTGAGAATGTATGTTAGACAAGGTGATGATTTGAGTTTGAATGAGGATAACTTAGACTGTCCCTTTGCAGAGTTAGGGTTGATTCAGCGAGTAGGGGATGCTAAGCATTATTTGTTTCGCACAGGTGCAAAAACTAGTCTCCCTCATGAAATCTTAGTGTCAGCTTGTCTAGATTTTGCGAAAACGGTTAATACTACGCAGAGGACAATCTCTTTATCGAGTTTATTATTTGATGAAGGTAGTCCAGGCACAGTGTTTAAGTTGTCAGAGGCTGCCATTTGTGATGCGATCGAGCAGGTAGCAAGATGGTGTAATGAGATTACTTTTTCTGACAGTGCTGGCATAATTCAGATGTCCTTTACTCAAGATCCCGCAAAGCTTAGTCACACACTTTTAAATAGATATTACAGACCTTAAATGTTTAAATTGTCAGAATACTTTCAACTTGATCGCCGTTATGCTAGATCGATTAATCTAGAGCGAGATTTAGACAACCCTAACTCAGTAGCTGGTTATGTACTAACAGATAGATCTCTGTACGCACTCAAACAAATTTTGGTTAATAGTCCAGAATCTGGGCAGACACAAGCAGTTACATTAACAGGGGTATATGGTACGGGGAAATCTGCCTTTGCTCACTTTTTGGCTTGCATATGCGCGGGGGAAGAGTCAGTTAAACAGCAGGCTTTGGCGATTGCTCAAAAAGCACTCACAGAAACAGATTTTCAAAAGTTAGATCAGAATTTGCCTGAAAACAGCTGTTTTAAGGCGATCGCTACAGCCCAGAGAGAACCTCTAGCACATACAATTATTCGAGCATTGGACTATGGTGCGAGTCGTTTTTGGCATAAGAGTAAGCATAAACCCGCGATCGCTACTAGGCTTGTGGATTTGGCAGGCAAAATTGCATTTGGAGATAAAGTTGATAGTAAGGAAGCATTGCAAACCATTCGAGAAGTTATTGCAGCAGTCAAAACTGATGTGATTTTGATTATTGATGAGTTGGGCAAAAACTTAGAATATGCGTCTTTGCACCCTAGCGAATCAGACCTGTATCTATTACAGCAATTAGCAGAATTACAGTCCAGTAATCGAGAGAATGCTTCGCGTTCTCTCGATTTAAAATTTTATCTCATTGGTCTATTACATCAATCTTTTGCTGACTATGGCGAAAGGTTAGCTTCTTTACAGCGTAATGAATGGGCAAAGATTCAAGGGAGATTTCAAGATATTCCTTTTACGGAGTCACCACGACAGATGACTTGGTTAATTGGGAAGGCGATCGCCCGCCCTGATCATGAGTCTGCTGATAAATCTATTGTTAAACAAGTTAAAAAATATGATGCTCTAATCAAAAATCAAGCAAAAGATTGGTGCGAGGTTATGCGATCGCAGATTGAGGATATTTCGCCCGAACTCTTAGCGGCGGCTTATCCTTTGCATCCGATCACGGCTTTGGTCTTACCAATTCTTTGTACTCGTTATGCTCAGAACGATCGCTCATTATTTACATTTCTGACTAGCGCTGAACCCTATGGCTTACAGAGTTATCTCAAGGAATTTAGCTTTGATGGCGATCGCATCCCACTGTTAAAACTGGATCGCGTTTATGACTACTTTATCGAATCCGCAGGAATGGGACTAGCCAACCGTCCCCAATTACAAAAGTGGGTAGAGATTCAGAACTTAGTTAGTGATGCTAGTAATCTGGATACAGAAAGAGTGAAGCTACTCAAGACCGTGGGCATTCTGAATTTGATCACTTCGACGGGTGGGTTAAAGGCTTCGCGAGGGATGGTGAAGTGGGCGTTGTGCGATCACATTAGTAATCAGCAAGATGACCAGTCTCGGCAAGTAGCGATTGATAATTTAATTGATGAATTTCTCGATCAAAAGGGAATTCTCCACCATCGCAAACAAATTGATGAATTAAGGATCTGGGAAGGCTCAGATTTTGATGTGGAAAGCGCGATCACGACGCATATCGAACAAGAGCGATCCCCCCTAGCCAAGATTTTAACTAGTATTTCTAAGTTAAAGCCTGTGGTGGCCCAGCGTCACAGCTACATCACTGGTACAACCCGTTATTTTGAGCGAGTCTATCTTGATGCTGATGCGAAGTGGTCAGAATTGCGCTGCTCACACTATAGTTTTGATGGCATGATTGGCTACTGGGTAAGTGCCGAGCCGCCGCAGTCGTTACCCAGCATCACCAGTGACGGGAAGCCTTTAATTGTGGTCATGGCGGCTAATCTCAAGTTCTTACAAATGGCGGCTCTGGAATATACGGCGCTCCAAAAAATTCAAAGTCAAGCCAAGGGATTACAACAGGATCGTGTGGCGACCTTAGAAGTGCGTCATCGGCTGATACAGGCGAAGAGAATCTTTGATGAAGATCTAGGAAAATCCTTTGAAATGAATCAGCAGCAAAATGGATGGGGGAATGTCTGTTGGATCGAGGGAGAACGGATCGAAATTAGTCGCGCCATTGACTTTAATTCCAAATTGTCAACAGTTTGCGATCGCGTTTATCACAAGGGGCTGACGCTGTGGAATGAGTTAATTAACCGCCGCGAGTTAAGCTCGCAAATGGTCAGAGCTTTACGAACGTTAATTCAGGCGATGTTAGATCATGGCGATCGCCCTCAATTGGGTTTAACAGGTAATAGTCCAGAAGTGAGCATTTACACTTCTGTCTTAAACTCAACGAAGATTCATCGTCAAGGAGATGGACAAGGAAGTGAAGCTTGGGGATTTTATCCGCCCAGCTATGCGCCGATGCAACCAGTATGGACAGCCATTGAGAACTTCTGTTTGGAATCTTTGGAGAAACCACGCACAATTGATCAACTCTATGCAATCCTTGATGCTCCGCCCTATGGGGTAAAGCGCGGTGTAATTCCCATTCTTTTAGCAGCAGTGTTTTTAGATCATGTTGATGATGTCAGCGTTTATAAAGATGGAACTTTTATCCCCGTATTGGGAAGTGAACATTTTGAATTATTGGTAAAGCATCCGCAGCGCTTTGCGGTCAAGCATTTTGAAATAGTGGGCTTGCGATCGCAGGTCTTCCGTGAGTTAGAAAATGTATTGCGATCGTCTAGTGCCAAATCGAATGAGAAAAAGATACCTGCGAACGTTCGCAATGTCACGATGCTATCAGTAGTCAAGCCATTGTTCCAATTTGTCAAGAAGCTGCCTACTTACACCACAAAAACAACGCGCATTAGTACTGAAGCTCAGGCTGTTGTCCGCACCTTACAAAAGGCTCAAGAACCCGATGTACTTCTATTCCAATCTTTACCTGTTGCTTGTGGACTGGATGCGATCGTTGCTGGTCAGGCTGATGACGGTACGATTGCAAAGCAGTTTAAGGGTAAGTTAGTTCAAGTTTTACATGAAGTTCAAACTACTTACGATCGCTTACTTGCTGATTGTCAAAACCTTTTGCATGAGGCTTTTGGAGTGCGGCGAAGTAGTGAGAAGTTGAGGGAAGACTTGCAGGTTAGAGCGAGTTATTTGGTTGAATCTTGTTTGGAACGAACATTGCGCCGATTTGTTTTGGCGGCTGCCGATGAAACTGCGGACGATCGCCGATGGTTGGAGTCTTTGCTGATGATTGTGGTGGACAAGCCTGCGGAATCTTGGACTGATGCAGACATGACTAGTTTTGAACCAAAGCTTAGCGATTTAGCACGTCGCTTTATTAATCTTGAGGCTTTGCAAAAGGGGATGGTCGCATCAAAAAACAAAGGATTTGATGCTCGTAGAATCACGATCGCCCGTCCTGATGGTCAAGAGGTTCATCGCTTGGTTTGGCTTGATCGCGAAGATAGCGATCGCCTCGAACCATTGGTAGAAAAAATCTTGAATGAAGCGATCGTGCAAGGTAGCAA
The DNA here is from genome assembly GCF_034931345.1 of Pseudanabaena sp. CCNP1317. Lineage (NCBI taxonomy): Bacteria > Bacillati > Cyanobacteriota > Cyanophyceae > Pseudanabaenales > Pseudanabaenaceae > Pseudanabaena > Pseudanabaena sp. CCNP1317. The sequence continues at coordinate 51,637 of NZ_JAYGIF010000058.1, forward strand.
TCGTTTACAACAAGCTTTAATTGCCAAATTGGCTGAGAAAGTCTTGGGAGAGCGACTGCTAGAAGATGTCAATCTAATTTCCACAAAGGTATCAAGTCAAAAGAGATCCCCCAAAAGCTCATAGATCGATTAAGCCTAAGCTAATTAGAATTGCATTGTTTACACAGTCCATTAGCTGATCGGAGACAACACCAAGTCGCCTAACTAGGCGTTGTCTATCAATAGATCGAATTTGGTTGAGTAAAACTACTGATGGATGGCTCAGTCCCCCTTCAGGTGGCGTGATTAAAACTTCTATGGGATATATCTCAGCATCAAATTGAGATGAGAGGGCAGCAACAATAGTAATCGGACTATGTTGATTAGAAATATTATTTTGGAGAATAAGTGCTGGACGAGTTTTTTGAACTTCTGAGCCAACTATGAGGTCAAAGTTTACTAGGTAAATTTCACCTCTCTTGGGAAGTGTTACCTGTTGGCGTTTTGCCATGATTCCTCATCAATATTAAACCAGTCTTGGGTAATACCTAGATCTCTTTCGGCCCATCGGACTGCACCTTGTTTGAGCTTTTCCCTAAGATTTTCTTTTGCTTCGGCATTAATGTAGTACTTTACTGCTTGGTCAATAAAATGACTACGATCGCCTTTTGGGGCTATGCGATCGAGTAGCTGTAAGGTTTCATTAGGCAGCGTAATATTAATTCGTTGATACATAATTACCAATACTCACTAACTATATGTATCATACTATTAGTATCTAAAATTTTTTTCTAATTTATGAGTGATATATCTGGGAGTAGCGATACAAAAATAAAACAAAAGACTATAGCTCAGGCGATTTTAGAGGTGATGGGTGAGACAAATCGCACAATGACTTGCCAAGAGATCTGTCAATTGATCGTAGAGAAAAATCTCTATCATTTTAATACGGATGATACACAAGGAATGGTGTATAACGCTCTTTGGAAACATAGCAGCAAAACAAAAGATCATTCATCTCCTAATAAATATTTTTATAAGGATGGTAATAAATGGACTCTATTAGAGCAAAATGACTCAGATAATAACGAATCAAATCTACAGACAATTGATTTTGAAGCATCTTTATATGATTACTTATTCGACTTAGAAGATTTAGAAAACAACTAATTATGACTAGACACATTTTAGGATTATCAGGAGGGAAAGATAGTACAGCATTAGCAATTTTGATGCACAAAGAAGTCCCACAAATGGAGTATTTCTTTTGTGATACAGGCAAAGAACTTCCTGAAACATACGAGTATTTAGAAAGGATCAAGGCACGATTAGGAATCAAAATTGAATATCTAAATGCTGAAAGAGATTTTGATCATTGGTTGGAAGTATTTAATGGTGTTCTCCCATCGCCAAGAGTAAGATGGTGTACACGCAAGCTTAAAATAGAACCTCTTGAAAAGTTTGTAGGAGAAGACAACGCCGTTAGTTATATTGGCATAAGAGCAGATGAAAATCGTGAAGGTTATGTATCTGCACAACCAAATATTTATCCAGTTTATCCATTTAAAGATAGAGGTTTAGTCAAGGCAGATATTCTTAACATTCTTGATGATAGTGGGATTGGATTACCTAGTTATTATGAGTGGCGGAGTAGATCAGGCTGTTCTTTTTGCTTTTTTCAGCGTAAATATGAATGGGTAAAACTTGCTGAAAAACATCCTGAAGAATTTGCTCAAGCGATCGCCTATGAAAGAGATCATAAGGATGGAAGAACGTATACTTGGACTCAAGGAGAAACCCTCTTAGAATTGATTGCCCGTAAAGACCAAGTTATTGCTGACCATGAAAAGGCGATCGCCAGAGAAAAGAAAACATCACCAAAGCTTAGTCTTGCCGAAGTATTAGAATCAGTACTAGACGATGAAGATGACGAAATGCCTTGTTTAGCTTGCCATTTGTAACTAAATCTCTTGAGAGGACAGTTGTATGACCATCATGATCGCAAAAACCACGCAAAATACCAAGTCTAGAGTCACTTTTGCTGACTACCTAACTTACTTTGACGGGTCTGACACAAAATATGAACTAGTTGACGGAGAACTTGTAGCAATGTCATTAGCCACTGGAAAACATGGCGGAATTACTAAGTTTTTAGAAAGAGATCTTGATGGTGAAATTGAGCGCACTGGCTTACCTTGGATTGCATTGCAAGGCATTGTCGGAGTACGTTGTCCTCGTGGCATTGGACTAGATACCGTCAGGATTCCTGATGTAGTGGTGATGCAGAGAAATGATTGGCAAGCTTTGCAAGAGCGTGAAGCTGTGATTGATTTTGATCTATCCGCACCATTACTTGTCATCGAAGTAATCAGCCCTTCCACAAAAAACGTTGACTACCGAGCCAAACGCACTGAATACGCCGCCCGTGATATCCCTGAATATTGGATCATCGATCCGCTAGAGGCAAAAGTCACTGTCTTAATTAATTCCGATGGTTGGTATGACATAACTGAGTTCTTTGATAGCGATCGCATTATTTCTCCAACTTTTCCAGAACTTCAGTTGACACCACTAACAATTTTTTCTATCTAAAACTTATGTCAGAACTAAATCTCAGCTTTCATACAACTTTTTCACTCAAAAAAGAAGATATTTTAAGAATAGTCAAAGTTGCTGAAGAAGAAGAAAAAGGAGTTAAGGATTCTCAAGAAAATCTCATGGCTAAAACTGGCTTAGGGAATAAAAAAGTTGGTCCAATTAAATCTTGGTCTATTCGTTCAGGATTAGTTGATAAAGAGACAGGCAAACTCACCCCACAAGGCGCGATCGCCCGCAAACATGATCCTTATCTCCAATCACCCATCACCGATTGGCTCATGCACTTCTATCTCAGTTTCAGCGACAAAGGACTAGCCACCCCACCCCCAGATCCCGCCGAGTGGGGCGGCTGGACATGGTTTGTTTATAGCTTCTTGCCACAACGTAAAAACTTTACTCGTCAAGAACTCGAAAGCTATGCTGGCTCAGTCTTTACCAAAGCAGCTAAAAATATTGCCAAAGACCTCAACATTTTGCTGCGTGCTTACACAGAACCACATGCCCTCTTTGGTTGCGGCTTTGTCAAAGCCACTGAAAAAGACAAATTTGTAGTCGCACAAGCCAACCAACCTAATGACTATCTAATTGCTTACTTGCTAACTCAACTTTGGGAACGAGACTTCGGCGACACTAACTCTGTACAGACTCGTGAAATCTTACAGCAAAAACTAGGACTAACAGAGGTTCTGGGCATTAACGCGGATTCAATTCAAACGATTTTAGATCGGCTAGAAGCCAAAGCCATCATCGAGCAAAATCGCGCCGTCTCCCCCGCCGAAACCGTCCGCCGTTGGCATAATCCTCTTGACCTATTGGAGAAAGCTTATGCAGACTAAAGATTTTAAGCTCAGAGAAGCCATGCCCTCAGACAAACCGCACTTGTTGCTATGGGATAAGTTTGATCAGCATGAACTGCGATCGCTTGCCTATTTTGACGATGCTGAAGTAGTTAGCTATCGCCAAGATTTACTAAAACGTATATCTCCAAGCAGCAGTTTTCTCGCCTTGCACGAAAACATAGATCCAGAATTAAATGCCATTAGACAAATTTGTAATACAAGTTCTCAAAAAGTTATAATCTTACGAGATCTAGACTGCCTAATTACTTACCTCTATGTGCAACCAGAAAGCCGAATTACACTTTTCTGGCAAAAGTTATTCTACGAGCGTAATCTAGAAAATATTCTTTGGATTCTTTTACCTAGCAAACTTGCTCCACCCATTTGGACAGAAGATCGCCTACAACGCATTTAATTTTTAACCGATAGTCATCCAAAATCATTATGCTACTCAATCAACTAATCGAAATCAATCAACAAGGTTTAGTCGCCCGATCTGTCAGTTTTGGGCTAATGGATGATGTCGAAAAAAACTTAAAACTATGTCGAGGCTTCGTTTTCAACCATGACATTGACAAGACTCGCATAAAAAATACAACTGTCGGTATTCTTGATGTAATTCGCTATAGTTTTCATAGCTCTAGTAATCCAAATGTCCATCTAATAGTTCAAGAATATGGAAAAGGAAAATCTCACTTTGCCTTGACTGTCGCCAACTTTTTTAAGCTTCCTCATGAACGAGACGAAGTACAAGGTATCCTAAAACAATTAAAATATGCAACGAGTGAAAATAATGCCACACTCGAAGCTTTAACAGCATACAAACAACGAGGTAAGCATTTAGTAATTTGCCTGAGTGCTGTAGCTGTTACAGATATGCGAAAACATTTTTTTCAAGTACTCAATAAAGAACTTGAAGCAAATGGAATTACTGGGGCGATCGCTCAACAAATTTGCCGCGAACCACTAGAGTTTTTACAAACAAAATTAGACCTCACCGAACGTCAAAAAGCTGAAGCTTATCTCAAAAGTAATTGCTCTACAACCATTACTGACCTTGAAATAAGATTGACTCAAAATGATTTTCAAGTTATTCCGATAGTTAAACAAGTTTGTACTCATATTAAAGGCGTTAATCCTGATTTTGATAGCAATATTCAAATCGAAAAAATTATTGATGATTTGATAAATAACCTCTGTAAAGGCGAAAATGCAACCTTTCAAGGAGTTCTAATTTTATTTGATGAGTTATACGAATATCTACGGAGTTGGGCAACTGACCCCGCAGGCTCAGGCGGATTATTTTTACAAAGCATTACCGATGCTTGCGAAAAGTACAAAGGTAAGATTGCACTAGTCAGCCTCACTCAACGCAAACCAAGTGGAGTTACACCTCCCAAAAATAGCGAAGACTACAAAAGATTAGTTTCTCGAATTGAAATCACTTCTAGCACCTATAACCCCAAGGCTAGTTTAGAGCTAGTTCTTGATGGTCTACTAAACCAACGAAAAGCAACGTCTGAATGGCAATCTTTTTGGAGTAAATGGGAAAATGATTTAAAAAGAAAAAGCCTAGAAGTCTTTGGAAAACACGCCGAAGAATACTATACAGGACTTGGCTGGAAACATAATGAGTTTTATAAACATTTGGCGATCGGCTGTTTTCCTTTACATCCGCTTACTTCTTACTTACTTTGCAATCTATCTTTTGCCCAAGGTAGATCTGTAATTGACTTCATCCAGAAGGAAGTCAAAGACTTTATTACCAGTCAACCAATTGAAAAAAACAACCAACTAAATCTTATCTATCCTATTGCTTTAGTTGACGCATTTGAAAGTAACTTTGCTAATCCTGAATCAAACATTGAATTCATTGTTGAATTCTCAAACTACAAATCTTCTATAAACAAACTCGAAAAATCATCGGATGTTGATCCAGATGAAATTGCTGTACTCAAAGCATTATTACTTTTTTACACAAGTGGAGACAGGCTGAAAAAAGCTGACAAAGAAAAGCATGAAGAAATACTTCAAACTTTAACGGGTTTATCTCCAATTCGCATTGCTGAAGCCATCAAGAAACTTTGTAAAGATAGAGAATTGATCTATCTTAACCTCGGTGACAATACCTACAAGTTTTATAGCGGCGGTAAAGGCATTGATGAAATACGAGTTCGGATCAAGGAAGAAGCTAAGAACAGACAGTTTTTTATTGATGACGTAGAAAAATATCTCAATGAGAACATTGGCGTATATACAAGTGGGAAAGGAATGACTGTTCCCCAACAATTTATAGATGTTAAGAAATTACGCACCGAAGATTGGTATTTTCAAAACAAGGTATTCTCAGTCAAAAGTTTACGATCACAGCTTCAAAAAAATCAGCCATTTAAAACCACTGACCAATCAGGCATCGTTGCGTATGTAGTTGCTGAAACCAGCGAAGAAATATTACTACTCGAAAAAGACATTAAAAAGCTAATCGAAAAGCATTCATATCGCGACCAATTTGCTGTAGCGATCGCTGAGCGTCCAATCGAAGAATTAGCACAGTTAATGCTAGAGCAACAGTGTGCTGACAAGTTCAAACCGCAAGAATTCGGCGCTGCCCTCAGTCAAATCAAAGGTCAATACGTCAAACAGATTGAGAATGAAATTAAGGCAGTTTTCAAATCATTCAGATTCTATTCTCATATTATTGAAGATGTCCCACAAGGTGACAAGACTAACATCTCAGTCATTATCAGCGAAATTTTAGAACAAGCTTATTCACTCATTCCTCCGATTGAGGGCAATGACAAACTCTACTTAAAAAGCGCAAAGGGTAGTACAGGTAACGCATTTATTGCTAAGCGAATCCTAGAAGATGACTTGCGCCCTGAAGCATTAGAAAACGCTTACAAAAACATTGTAGAAGTATATGTAAAATCTTGGGGAGTATTGAGATTTAGTCTAAAGACTAAGAAATATGAAGTTGCAATTCCAACCCAAAAAGACGTTAGAAAAGCTTGGGACAAGATTTCAGAATTAACAGCTTTAGGAGAACAAGCTGATAGAGTTACCCAACTTCATCAAGTCTGGGAAATTCTATCTTCTCCGCCTTATGGCTACAACGCTTACACGTTTACTATTTTACTCGCAGCATGGCTGGCGTATCATCGCAATGAAGTATTGCTCGAAGGTAGTTTTGGGATTCCTCAAAAGAAATCAGAACAGGTTAGATCTAAGATCGAACCAATAAAGAGCTGGGTTAGTACGAATATTCTTGATAAGCCTAAAGAGTTTATTAGTGAATGGATTATCAAACAAAGACCTAGAATAGTTCGCCGTAAGCCTTCTATTACTCCAGTAGCATTAGAAACATATACCTATGATCTTGCTAGGCAGAAGTGTGAAGAGATTTCTGATTTTATAGCTACTTCTGGAACTCCAGATAAATACCAGAGCCTAGTCGAGCATCAGCAATCTTTAACGATCGCCTGTTCTCGAATTGAACAGAATTTTGCACCTGTAATCAAAATAGAGGAGTTAATAGAATCTAGATCTATCAATTCATGGGCTGATGTCTCAGAATTTACCGATTTATACTCAGATTTGCAAAGTCCGCTTATCGACTTTGCTGAAAATGGGCTTACAGTTATTTGCACAACAGAACAGCAAAGACGCTATACACAAGCCTCACAGTCTGCTCGTGAAAAAATTAGCGAAGCGATCGCACTCGAAGGTGATCGCCATACAAAGTTAACAACAGAAGAAGCTTGCGGCGTACACAAAGCAAACCTAACCCAAGCTATCAATCAACTCAAGCAAATCGAGAACATTCCATCTAGATTTATAGAAGGTCTGCAAAAAGCTCTTGAACAGACAGAAAGAGTGATTACAGAGATCAGACTCAGTAAAGAAGTTGATGCTTGCAAAACCCAAATCCAAGCAGTTTATACAACGTTGAGTGATACTGCCAATCAACAAGACTATCTGCGTATCCGTAACCAGATTGATACACTAGCGAACGATTTGCCTAATGTTCAACAAACAGAAATATATCGTAGTATTGTTGACAGCATTGAAGAAAAACAAGATTTTTTAGTTAGGCAACTTGCTGAATGGGAGTCTCAATATGATATTTCGATGAGTCGAGATCAAGCGTCATCTCTTCAACAGAAAATTTCTACCCAAAGCATTCGCTACACCGATGAACTGAGTCGCGATCGCTTACATAACCTACTAGAGAAATTAAATAATATTGTTCTTGAGCGTCGTACTCAGGAAAATGAAAAGCAAGGAATACAAAACTTACTTGTCACAGCAAAAGCTAAACTCAATGACATCAAAAATACAAATAGTCCGCTTGAGTATATCAAGTACTATTTGCAATTATCAGAAGTAAAATTAGATTCATCATCCGATGATGAGCAAATTGAGCATAAGTTAGGCAATATCAAATCAGAGTCATTTAAACTTATAGAACAAAGACTATCTCAAATAATTGATTTGTGCAGTCGTAGATTAGAAGAGAACTCTAAAAACTATACACAGCTTAAATCTTTACTACCTAAGTTACAAGACGTAGCTGCTAGATCAGATGAGTTGACCTCTTTTAGAATCCCTCTAAATAATGCTCTTAATGAGCTAGAAGAGCAATATAACTTGTTGCAAAAACGGATTCATGACAATCAAGTTATGGCATCAATTCGTCAACATTCTTTAGCAAAAATAAATACACTACACCTATGTGAAGAAGCGATTTCTGAAATAGAAACTAAACGTCTAGAACTTAATTTTTCTGAAGATCATGCCACAGAGGTTCAAGGTCAGATCCAAGCATTGCAGGATAAGGCTAATGACTACATACATAAAATCGCATCTTTACAAGAAGAACTATCATTAGTCAATGAATCTAGCCAATTAACAAGACTAAGAGATACATACAATAAGCAACATCATATTTTTAGCAACTCCTCTCAATTTGCAGCCTATCAACAACTTGAATCTCTCATCAATACACTTGATGAGGACATTAAAAATATTACGCAAATACAGGATCTAGCTTCTGCTGATCGTGCTTATAATATCGCCACCTGTGATCATGCGATCACCCAAATTGATTACGTTAAAACAAAATTATTTGAAACTGAGAGATTTGCCTTGAGCATACAATCTCTCAAAGACTCTCTACTTCAGCGAAAACTGAGTTATCTATCCAAGCTTACCGAATTTAGGGATGGGCTAAATAATGCTGCAACAACCAAAGAAGTTAGACAAGTTCGTAAGCAACTAAACGATTCATCCAGCCTTTATCAAGGTTCTACAGAAGTACAGGATTACGATACTGTTACAACTGAAGCGGATTTATTACTATCCCTCTTACAGCTTTTTGAATCACAGAAAACAGAAACCCCTGAAGACTGTGCCACAGAAATTGCAAGGCTGAATCAATGGGAACAAGATAACTCAGAAATTATCCAAGCAGTGCGATCACGCTTTGAGATAAAGCTTGAAGAGTTAACAACCAAGCAACAAGCCCTGCAAGAAAGCCAACGTAAATCAGCAAAATCTTGGTTTGATCGCATTCAACAAAAAAGGACAGCGATCGAGCAAATTGAAGATCAGTCTGAAAAAATCTTAGAGTCAAATAAGCTTTTAAAACGTATTAAAGAGCGTTTTCAATATGAACAACTTCTAGAACCAGAACAAAAGCAGTTTCTAGAAGAAACAACTAATTTCTGTAATGAAATTAAAAATCTAGATCGCGAAGAAAAAATTCTTGATCTATTTCAAGAACTACCAAAAACTAAACGAGAACTTTTGCTTAAACGATTAGCCGAACTTCTCGAATATTCTGGTGAGGACTCCTAATGATAGAACCTATCAGCCTTAATCAACCAATAGTTTTAGACTCATCGGGACTCTATCCAGTTGAGTCTGGATATGTTGCTATTAAAACTGAAGTAGAGTGGATACAATCTTTTGGAGTGAGTAACTCACCATATTGGATAATTGGCGATCGCCTCTGTGAATGGACACTTAAATGGTTAGAAGTATGGGAAAAAACTGATCTAGTAAAAACCAAACAATCACCACGTCGCGCCCTAGAATCGATTTTTGATCCATTGCCATTACCTGACGATTGGACAGACCAACAACTAATAACCCTTGAACTCAAGCTCTCTCAATTTCCCAAAGATAACCCAATTGCATTTTTACTAGCCGACCTTAGTGATAGCAATCCTCAAATCTGGCATGAATCAGCATCCCCGCAAAATCTTGCGGCATGGTTGACCACTCAAATTCCCAGTGAATATCAACCTATGGAAAAACTATGGCAACATCGCCAAGCAGAGCAAGATAATATTCTGGGTCAGTATTACCAGACCCATGATAAACAAACACTTTTAAAACAGTGGCTTGGTATTGTCAAACCAAATATTCCAGATCTAGGAGATTACCCTCTCGCAATTCCCGATGCGATCGCCTCTGAATTTGATAATTATTGGACATCGAAAATTATCCAAACCAATGGGGATGCAATCAACTCCCTGACTGCTAACCAAGTCGGACTAGATCGCATCTCGACGATCGCCTACAGACTCATGCGCGATCGCTCTATATTGATCTTAGAAACTCGACTCGCAAAGCTTAAACTGAGTCCGCAACAGCGACAGGAGTTACGATCCATATTACCCCCTGACACTCCAGTCCCTCTTGCCATAGATGCCGACTACAGAGCCGCCTTTGACTGGGTAACTAATTCCTACTTACCCTTTCGCAAATGGGAAACTGTTACTGAACAACTTCCAATCGAACAGAGACAAAGTGATCATCTCGCCAGTAGCTTTGAAGCATGGATATTTAAGCATTATGCGACCTTACGAGTTTCCCCAGTTGCCGAATCACAACTCAACTACAATGTTGCGGCGATGGTGCAGAACCTATATCAAGAATCCCCAATACTTTGGGTTGTCATCGATGGCTTAGGCTGGTTAGACCATCAAGAATTGCTGCAATATCTGACTGAAACCAAAGAATTAGCGATCGCAACCGCGATTTCCCCAAGATTCAGCATACTACCCACCAAAACCGAATATGCCAAATGGAGTCTCTATGCTCAGCTTACATGTGATGATTCTGAATGGAAAGTAAGCGCCGACCTCACTAAGGTTTTTGAAAAAATAGGAACAGGCAAAAGATATACTGATGGCAAAAGAGAAACTCAACTCTATCCTGCCCTTAAGCAAGGCTTCGATCACATCTATTGCTGGGATACAGAAAAGCTAGACGAGTTATATCATTCTGGAAGAGATTGGCAGAGTCTTTATGAAGTAGAACGACCTAACGTTTTGAGATCTCTTGCAGAACACATCAAATATTGTGTCAAATTACATCCTCGACCCGATAGTTTAAAAATAGTCATTGCCAGCGATCATGGTCAAATGATGGGAGAAGTAGCCCAAATCCAAGAATATCCAACACATCTAGATGCAAAGGGTAGAATGGCGATCGGTAATACTGAAGATCTACGTTTCATCGTGCTTGACCAAGAGCGATTTGGTTTACCCTATGACATCAGTATTGTTAAAGGAGCATATTGTCTAGGCTCATTTAATAGAAATCTAGCTGGCGAATCCCTAGGAACTCATGGCGGACTTTATCCCGAAGAAGTCGTAGTTGGAGTTTCTGTACTAACTACAGTCGTTACCAGAGCGCCCATATTTGTCACCTGCTCAGGCTCAGGCAAAGCAGCACAATCTGGCGAAATCATTATTTCTATCGACAACTCTCACAACTCCGTTCCCCTAACGGCACTGAGTCTATATATTAGTGAAATTCCTAGCTTGAAAAATGGTTTCGCCGACTTACCCTCAGTTCCTGCCCATCAAAGAGTCTCACACTCGATTATCATTACTTACCCAGAAGTTCCGCCAGATGCAAAGAACAACAGCCTAAACCTAACAGGTGAGCTAATATTTTACTTTGCCGATGCTGAGAAATCTCAAGCCATCCTTGAGCCAACCTCAGCGATCGCGATTCAACAAATTTTTAGTAGCGGATTTAAAAAAGATATCCTTGAAGACTGGTAGTAAACCCTATGACATACGACTGTGAATTAGTTAGCGAAGTTTTTGGCAACTTAAGTGTTGATAAAAGTCGATTACCTGCCAATATAAGTGCGATCGCGCCCAAATTTGTTACAGAATGGCTAGTCGATAAACTAGTCCCTGGAAGAGGTAAGTTAACCCTAGCTGAACAAGAAAAAGTTAACGAATTTGTCCAGAAAGCTTTTCCTCGTAAAGATGATGCCAATTTAATTAATTTTCATATTCATAAGGGCGAAGTTTATAAACTAATTTCCTTAATGCAGGTAAGGGTAAAAGTAGATACTGCGGGAAACAAAATCCACGATCCCGTTGCACGAATTCCATCTCTCAAAATGGAAAAATGTCAAATCTCTAATGACTTAATTGAAAACAATACAATGCTTTTACGGCAAGGGGTCTGGGGCAAAATCAGCCTTGCTAGAGGTGCAGATGATGCGATCGAAGTAATTGACTTCGATCCTTTTCAATGTTCCAGTATAAACTTAGCAGAATATGCTAAAACCCGATCTCAGTTCACTTCAGAGCAATGGCGAGATCTTATGCTTTGCTCAATGGGCTGTAATCCTGAACATCCCAGCTACACGACAACAGCAAAAACATGGATGCTCGCTCGTCTTTTACCCCTTGTTGAGCAAAACTATCACATGATGGAACTTGCCCCCAAAGGGACTGGCAAAAGCTACATATATGAAAATATTAATAGCAAAGTTTCTTTGATTAGCGGAGGTAAAGTTACTCCAGCACAGCTTTTTATTAACGGATCAACTAAAGAAGTTGGACTCTTAGGAAGACATGATGTCGTGATCCTTGACGAAGCCCAAAGCCTAGTATTTACCAACCCAGAAGAAGTTATTGGCTCATTAAAAACCTATTTAGCAAGTAATAAATATAATCGCTCAGGTTTTGCAGATATTAGTAGTGATTGTTCTCTCGTACTGCTTGCTAATATTGAACTAGACTCAAACTTACGTCCCCGCAATGAACATAATCTACTTGTCGATTTACCTCCTTTCTTATCTGAAACAGCTTTTCTAGATCGATTTGCAGGAATTTCTCCTGGCTGGGAAATACCCAAATTTCGGGGTGATATGGTTGCTTCCCAAGTAGGGTTAAAAATGGACTTTTTCGGGGAAGTATTATTGGCTATGAGGCAAGACAATCGTTATATGAGTTATGTTCAACAACATATCAAATTTGATGAAGGTATAACGATTCGCGATCAAAATGCCATTTATAAATCCGCATCGGGATTTTTGAAAATTCTTTATCCCCATCTTGAACTAACCTTATCCGACTTTGAGAGTGACTGCCTAAAGCCAGCACTACAAATGCGCCAAGCTATCCGCACAATTATGTATAACCTTGATGATGAATTTAGACAATCTGGGAAGGAAATTATCGCGGAGGTAAAGTAATTTTGAATTGCTAATCTTTTTAATATTGAGGAAGGAGTATATGGACTTGATGACTGGTAAGAAAGGAAAATTAGTCACTTCTTACTATTATCTTTACTTGGGAATTAGAATTAATGATTTACCTCGATTATCACGCCACCACACCCGTTGATCCGCGTGTCGCTTCAGTTGTCATGCAATATATGCTGACAGAATTTGGCAATGCTAGCAGTATTGACCATATCTACGGAGACAAAGCCGATCGCGCAGTCAAACAAGCCGCCAAACAAGTCGCCGATTTAGTCCGAGCCGTACCTAGAGAAGTAATTTTTACATCTGGTGCAACCGAAAGCATTAATTTGGTTCTACAAGGATTACCCCAAAAATCACCTATCTCCCATAAGCTCAAAATTGCAGTATTACCCTTAGAACATAAAGCTGTTCTTGATACTTGTGATGCCCTAACTAAATGGGGAATTGCCGAGATAATCTTTTTAAAAGTCGATCGCCAAGGCAAACTAGACCTCAAACATTTAGAAACAACTTGCTCTCAAGGAATAGATTTAATTTGTGTGATGGCAGCCAATAACGAGATTGGCACGATTTACCCTGTGCAAGAAATCGGGGCGATCGCGCAACAATATGACATTCCCTTTCTTTGCGATGCCACCCAATCGGTTGGCAAAATTCCCATTAACTTTCGAGACTGGGGCATTACCTACCTGACGCTATCAGGACATAAAATGTATGCCCCTAAAGGCATCGGAGCCTTAATTTTGCGTAAAGGCTATCATCTCCAACCATTAATTTATGGAGGTGGACAGCAAAAAGGGATCAGAGCAGGGACGCTCAATGTTGCTGGAATTGCTGGTCTGGGTGAAGCTTGCCGCTTGCGCCAACTAGAAATGTTAGAAGATGAACAAGTAATTGCAGCTAAACGCGATCGCCTCCAATGTTTATTACTAGAGAGTGTTCCTGAACTTGTGATCAATGGCAATCTCATCAACCGATTGGCGGGAAACTTGCATATTTCTATCCCCAATATTCCCAATAAAGCAATCATTGCTAGAATTCGCGATCAACTGGCGATCGCGACAGGCTCAGCTTGTGCATCAGGAGTTGAGGCTGCTTCTCATGTTTTGCAAGCCATTAACCTACCCACAAACCTCATTGAAGGAGCCTTACGAATTAGCATTGGCAAATTCACAACCGATGTAGAAATTGATCGTGCAGCAAATATCTTGATTGCAGCAGTGCATAAAACTCAACAAATTATTTTGGGTTAAGCTGCTCACAGATAGGAAAAGCAAAAATTCAAGAATCTTGAAAGGCTTAATTCAAGATTCTTGATTATATTTTTCAAGAGTCTTGACTATTGATTAAAGATTCTATATTATTGCTTTTGAACTTTCATCAAGATCAATAATGGCTATCAAGCTATCTGTCTTCAATATGAAAGGTGGAGTAGGCAAATCTACAACTGCCTATAACCTAGCCGTAGGACTAGTTAAATTTCACCAAAAACGAGTTTTGATTATAGACATTGACTCGCAGGGAAATGCTGGAGCAGCATTAGGCATTGAAATATGGCACCTGCAAAAACAGTTAAAAGATGTTCTTCAGCGTCACGCTAAGTTGTCAGAAATTATTGTTAAAACTAATTCGGGTGTCGATGTAGCTCCATCAAATATTCTCCTTGCCGAAGAAGAGATCCCAATTTCGGGACTGCCAGGTAGAGAATTGTTACTGAGGAAAGCGATCGCGTCGGTCGAAGCGCAATATGACTTTATCTTGATTGACTGTCCACCAAACATTGGCGTATTTACAATCAATGCACTCATGGCTGCCGAAGGTGTAGTTATTCCCGTAGACATGAGCTACCTCGGTTTACTTGGAATCAAGGGAATCGAACGCGCTCTTTCATTAATACGAGACTCTCTAGAACATCCAATACAAATCGCTGGCGCTCTTGCGACTCGGTTCGATGGACGCAACAACTTGAGCAAAGAAGTTCAGCAATCCTTACATAATCACTTTGGCGATCGCATGTTTAAAGCTGTAATTCCTGAAACGGTGAAATTGCGTGAGGCTCCAAGTCATGGGCTATCTATTTTTGAATACGATGCCAACGGGACAGGAGCAAAAGCATATAGGGAATTAGTTGATGAGGTAATGAAATGGCAGTAAAGAGATCGGCATTAGGCAACAATCCACTAGCGCAAGGTATCTTTAGTAAGACCGAACCTGAAGAAGAATCTTTAATCAAGAATCAAGAATCAATAACCATCAATCAAGAATCATCATTCTTGATTGATGGTGAAAAAGAAAAAATTAATCTTAGACTGTCACTCGAATTAAATGACTGGCTTGATAATTTGCTGAAACAAGGTAAACGAAAGCACGGGCAGAAGATTGCTAAGGAAGTATGGGTTCAAGCTGCGCTCGAATTATTTCGAGCAATGCCGATCGACTGGGAGGAAATCCAGACTGAGGAAGACCTACGTTCAAGCTTATTGAAACTTGAATCAAGAATCAAGTTTCAAGATAACTAATAGATTCTTTTATAATTCTATTGCAAGTGCTTTGCACCCACAACACTATTCAATTGCATTGATCGCTTAAGATTTACTTCAAGCAAATCTTAAGCGATCAGAGACAATTTGCTTCAGCTATACTCCTTTCCCTGAATAAAATTTGGCACTTACTTAGGCGTGAACTCACCTTGGCAAAGATTGTTCTGGGGACTAATCGTGTGCTTATTTTTTGAGTGGGAAAGGAGTAGCCATTCCTAGATTAGTACATTGAACAATCTTGTTTCAAGAATCTTGATTAATTATTCTTGAAACAAGATTGTTCGTTCTAGCTTGAAAATTCGCTCAAAAAGTAACAACTTAAAGATTGAAAATAATTTATGCAATTGAAATCCGGCGTTGCAGATTTAAGTATGAAATATACCAACTCTAGAAATTAGAGTTTGTGGTGAATCTTATTCCTAGCCTTTGAGAAATCTTTGGTTCATACTAAACTCTGCAACGCCTGAAATCCTATATTCAAGAATATTTAAACTTGAATCAAGAATCAAGTTTAAATATTCTTGAATCTTAACTCTACTTTTAGATATTGATAGTCTTACATAATGCAAGATTGGTCAACATTTTAATTACCCAAAATAATTAGTAGCTAGACTCTCACAATATCGTTAATAAACTCATACAGAAAATATTTCAAGACTATTCAATCATGAATCAAGATTCTTGAAAAAGACTAAACAACTAGCTTAATAATTTGTCAAAGCATGACACACGAAGGATCGGAGAAAATTGCACTGGGCGCAGAAATCCTTACATAATCATTTTGGCGATCGCATGTTTAAAGCCGTGATTCCTGAAACTGTGAAATTGCGTGAGGCTCCAAGTCATGGAATTTCAATTTTTGAATACGATTCCAACGGAATAGGAGCAAAAGCGTATAGGGAATTAATGGCTCTAAAGAGATCGATAATAGGCAACAACCGTCTAGCTCAAGGTATCTTTAGTAAGACCGAACCCGAAGAAGAATCTTTAATCAAGAATCAAGAACCATCAATCAAGAATGATGATTCTTGATAATTTGCTGAAACAAGGTAAACAAAAGCACGTTCAGAAGATTGCTAAGGAAGTATGGGTTCAAGCATTCTAAGGAAGAACTACATTCAACTATCTTGAATCTTGAATCAAGATTCTAATTAAAATTCAAACTTTAGAGAGTGCAAAAAGTCTACTTTCTGCCCTTGGATGTTGTCACTGGATATTCTTGATTTCAGTGCGATGACCTGTGCCAGAATCATGGTGCATTTAACATTCATATCAGCTAAGTTTTTATACGCTAAGTGCAAAATTTTTCTTTTTTATGCGTTGCCCACATTGATCGCTTGCAGTAAACTGCAACCAAATCTTACTTTTTAGGCAAGCAGAGAAAATTAGCTTCAGCAGATAGTCATTACTAGATATGTACAACTAGCAATCTTGTTTCAAGAATCTTGATTGATGATTCTTAAAACAAGATTGAGTAAGCAATCTTGATAAATTATTCTGAGCAATGATGATCATGGATTAAAAGCTCAAGTATGATTCAAAAATCTTTAATCTTGAATCATGCATCTTGAATCATGCATCTTGATTCAAGATTAAAGCTGTTAAGGTGAATAACGAGCTTACATAATTCCAGCGATATAGATCTGTAAAACACCATATCAAAAGTCCAAGAAAATGGATTTTTGAAAGCTGAAACAACCAATCTACGTTCGCTATTTTTGCACCTTAACGTGGTAGCCATAGAGAGCAAAGGTTTGGTTTCATCGCCTCAGAAGTGATATCACCAGACTTGATCAAAGTATAGGAATATCACCAAGAGTGAAATCCGATAAGAAATAAATCTTGTCACCATCCAGAGAGCGATCGCCCGATTACGGGCTAGTTTCTCAGAACCGCACCGCACCACCAATCCTGTCTCTACACCCATTAGGGACTGGAGTATGTCTGCCGATCGCGCTCTAGCCTTTCCAGTTCGGCTTGCAAGCTAGCAATTTCCGATGCAGATTTACTCCTACGCAAAATAGGCGTTTCTAGTAAAGCTTTGAGATAGCCTATCCTGCTTCCAATTGCCGACATAGGTTCAGATTTTGGAGGTTGATAGGGGCGCAAGCAATCAGCATTGGCAGTTTTAGGGGATAGATTTTGAGATATTGCGACCTTAGAAATTTCAGCTTTTGGCTGACTTAGCCTGCCATGAGTCTCGATCCACATCGGATCGCTAGTTTTTTGCGGCGACTTTGGCAAGTCCGTTGCGACCTGAAAATCAACATTGGCAAATTTTGGCAATTCTTGCCCTCGCAGGGGCGTTTCAGAAGAGGCTAACGCTTTATATAGGGCTTTTTCTGTAACACTACTTTCTGTCTGGGTTTCAGCTTGTTCGTTCGGGGGGGCGATCGCGGTGGGGGATGGGGCGGAATTGTTTGTATTTATGCTGTTACTCGTTTCGGTGAATTCTGGATGCCATATCTGTTTGTTTTCGTATAGGGTTTCTACTGATACTTTTGCTGTTTTGGCGATCGCTTGTGCCATCCCTCGAATTGTTTCTGGCATTTCTCCTGCTTTATTTAGCTCGTTTACACTTGTGCGGATGCGTTCTAGCCTTTCTGCTTGTTTCTGGGCTTTTTGGGTTTCTGTTTTTTCATTTTCGTTTTCTGTTTGTTCTCCCTTTTTACTGCCAAAGGGGAAATGATTCTTCATGCACCATTTGGCGATGTCTTTGGCTTTTTGTTCGAGTCTTTTGATATCGCCACAAAATTTTAGGAATCCTGCGGCGGCTCTCGCTGTTTTGGTGATGTATTCGACGATCGCTTCGTCTTCTTCACAGCCTAAAAATACACGGGCGTATTTGCCCATGAGGTATAGTAGTTCGTTGGATTGTCCCTGTCCTGTCCATCCTTGTTGGATTTGTTTTTCGAGGTCTTCTCGCCATTGGATCGTTTTTCGGTTGTCTTTAGGTGGTTGATAGTTGGCTTTGGCTTCGGCGATCGCCTGTTTTAATAGGTCGATGTCTTGCTGCTCTTGTACGGTCAGCCATGTTTCGACAAATTGATTTAGATCTCGTCCGATAATTTGGAGGTCGTTGTCGAGTTGGTAACTGCCTGTTTGCAGGGGCAGTCGATGTCCGTTGTATTCTGAGTCGTATTTTTTTGTATTCGGAAAGCTCTCGATTATTCCTGAGGCGATTTCGCAGTTGTTTTTTTGCAGGCAGCTTTTGATCGCGCAGGCGATGCCGAAGCTGGGTACTTCTTGCCAGAGGGGATAGTAGATATGCAGTCCTTCGCTATGCGAACTCTGCACGATTAGCGGTCTGACTAGTCCGATGTCTTCTAGGGCTAGCAGTACGGTTTTAAATTTCTCGTAGTTGTTGTTGGGGTGGTAGGGGCTGCCTTTGTCGATGTCGAGCATGGCATATTCGGTTTGGTTGTCAAATCTTACGCCGATCAGCGTTTCGTTATCTGCCCAATAGTCGTACAGTCGCCTTCCTGTAATCGGATAGCGCGTTTCGGTTTTCCATTCGGGTTTGCTCGTCCGATCTATATTTTTGGCGTAGATAAAATTCCACGAATATGGGAAAAAGCTCGCAAAGGTTTGCGCTACTAATTCTGTTGTGGTTAATGTGTTTGCTGCTAAGCCTTTGGTCGTAAATTTTGGATCGACAGTGTTACAAACATGATCTTTCTGTGAGGTCATGCTCGTTGACCTCTTTTTTGCTTGTCACGGGCGATCGCTTTCTCGATCTGCTGTGGCAAGTCTCGCAAATTTAATGTCATCTAGATTGTCCTGATTGTAAGGGTTGTAGGGGCTTCAATCAGGAAATGAGCAGATTTTTTGTGTTTATTTCAACGCTGCAATTATAGTTTTTTGCTGAATTTTAAAAATTTCCATAGAAAACTATTGCTAAACTTGTATCTTGCGTTAAGATATAGAGAAGCGCTGAACAAAATTGCCGATCTAAAGCAACATCTGTCCATTCCTGGATATTGAATTTAATAAAACCTTCGGGTTTACAAGAAAGCTAGTGATTGGACCCACTGGCTTTTTTGATGTGGAAGGGAAAACTAGTTAACTAATCTCCTTTAGATAAAGTTGTCACATTAATAATACACACTTAGCATACAGCGATCGCAGAAAATCTGTTGCATTAAATCTCAGAATTTTATTGTAGTTGGGGTCGATTTCGGGTCAGGATTGCCATAATGTCATCTGCGGCACTATTTTTGAACAAGGAGTGCTTTCAGTATCCATGCCATTTCTGGTTTTTACCACTTTACTGATTGCAATGACTTCATAATGTTTAAGATAGGTTAAGAGTTTCACTACCGCTAGAGGCTGAGCTAACAAGGGCATTGATGCATCATCATGGACAATGTGTAGCCTAGCAATCTATGAAGCACTGCAACTGATGCAATTGTTATTGATGAGAGGCGATCGCTAAGTTGTAAGTCCTTCCCAAAAAATAAAAAGCGGCGCGATGCGCCGCTTTTTACGTTTGTAGTAATAATTTTGCCAATTCAGAAAACCCAGCAAACTCAGAAGCTTGAGTTACGTACTTGGGTAAATGCAGCATCTTGTCTTGATAATGGCGAACATTTGCCACACCGACCGAGATGGGAAATAAATCGGCATCAAACATCGCTTCATCATTGGGACTATCGCCAACAGTTAGCACTTGCTGCGAATTGAGTTCAGGAAAATGGTTGCTTAGCACTGACAGCAACCCAGTAGCCTTATCTTGATGGATTGGTTTGATATGACATTGGACATTGCTATAAGTGAAACTCCAACCCATTTGTTGACATTGGGAAGAGATGGATTGAATGTCATCGGTTGATAAATCATTGACATCAAAAGTCCAATCAGTAATACGGAACTGATTATCAGCAGAAGGATGAAGATTCGGAAATAGCTGCTTAATGTGATGGAAAGTATTTTCTAATAGAATGCGATGCCTAGACAAATTGGGAATCGAAGAAAGCAAATCTTGAGTTCCATTTGGTTTCAAAAAGATTCCCCCATTTTCCGCGATCGCCCCTTCGATAGGTAAATAATTCACCAAAGCACTGACCCAACCTGCCGAGCGACCAGTCACCAATAGGACTTTAATTTCTGCTGATTGTAAATCGATAAGAGTCGAGATGAAATCAGAAGAGAATTTTCCATTTTGGGTAAGAGTGCCGTCAACATCGGACGCAATTAAGCGAATGTCGGACAAGTTGATATTATTGAGAGGAAATAAGGGCATAGAAGATGAAACTAAATCCAGAAAAAAGCTAAAGTCGATCTAATATATCGTAAAGAATCTGACAAAAAATCTAGCGATTGTTCGCGAGTAAAGAAATTCCTATTTCCAGTCACTATAATATTGACAAGAAGAGAAATCCCTAAACCCGATATTTTAGAGCCGTTTGACTAAAAACTCAATTCCGTACAAATAAATTTGGAGAGACATCAATGAGAACAAATATTAGCGCAATGATTAATTCAGGCTATACCTATGAAGAGCTACTGAGCGAAGGACTAGCCAGCTTTGACGATATCGGACGCTATGAATCAAGATATTCCCTGTATGACGAAAACGCAGTACCACAACCGACAAAGGCAAAAGTAGCAGAGCCGAAATTAGCCGAAACTACACCAAATCAACAAGAATCAGAAATCGACTTTGACTTTTAGAGAGAGCGGACTAACTATGAACCGATGCTATGAAATTTAGACAAATTGACCTAAAAACAGGGCAAGAGCTACCAATACCACCAAAAACAGTCGAGCATACCTACCTTGAACTGAAGATTGGGAATACTGTAGATCCCAGCAAACTTGCCGTCGGTAAAATGTACGATGGCATCACTGACCGAGACATAGAACGATTGCAAGAGCAAGGACTGCACATGATTCTTGCCAATGGTCGAAGCGCCTACTTTAGCGATCGCGCCATCGCAGAGAAAGTCAGCCAAGAAATCTTCACCAATCATAGTGATGCTGTTGCCTACGGCAGTATCCCCGTATCCGAAGCCAAAACATCAATTTACAAAGAAAGCGCTCGAATCCTGATTATTGATGATGAAACCCTGAGCCAAGACCCAGCCACAGGGACATACACCGCCGATTGGGGACAGCAGCCCATTATTCTCAGTAATGGAATCACCCTCAGCGACAAAGCAATGGGAGCGATTGCCAGTAAACTTGGAGATTGCTACAGTCTGATCTCCCCAGATCTCGCTAACCAACTGCAAGCCGAACCAGACCGCCCATTTCAATTTCGGGCGGGAGTCCCCGAATGGCAAGGTGTTTTCAAAGGTACATGTCGGGCTAGTTTGCTATGTCAAGCTTTAGAAGTTGATGGCATAATTGCCAAATCAAGCATCAAAGGCGATAACAAAACCACCACTACAGGTATTCACGAAGTCAGCCTATTCTGGGCAAGAAAAGAAGATGCTAAATTCACTGAACAAAAACTGGGAACCCAAGCTCTAGTCTTCTTCCCCGAAGGAGTCCAAGCAGATGTATTACCCAAGCTCAAAATCAAAGCCGAACGCCTCGCCGAAGCCCAATCCGACCCACGCAAGGTAGCACAACTATATATAGAGCGTCACGAAAAGCGCCAACAGCAAAGGCAAGAAGAAACCGTAGAGCGCGATAACATTTATCAAATCATTGAGCCAGAACTCGCGTTAGAACTAGGTTTGAGCATTCAAGAAAACACGAAAGCTAATAACTTTGAACAGCCAGACAACCCAGCCGTTAATGAACAATATAAAGATTGGCTGTATGACATCCTCAAAGCCGACCTAGTTGATGGCGGTCATTGCCAAGTATTAGAAATGGAAGATATTGCTAAACGCTTGCGAGAATTCCTCCGAAGTGAATGGCAGGAAGTCGCCACAGGAGGGCTGTATGTCCCTAGCGCGATCGCCCAACCCCATAACCAATTACAAGAAGGCGAAGTTAGTTTCACTGGATTACCCGATGGATCTGAAGTCGCCATCTACCGCAGTCCCGTCGCCAATGCCGCCAACTTTGATGTATTTACGAATAACCTCACGGTTTTACGTGAATTAGATCCTGAAGCCTATAGGCAGAGAGGAGTCTGTTACCTCAATCCCAACGATGCGAAACGACTGGTCATCGACTTCGACGGCGATCGCGTAGGCATAATCCCCAGTCAACTAACCCCTGTACAGGAAGCCAGTTCCCAGAAAACCATTGAGCAGTATCCAACCCTAATCCAAGAAATCATCGACAAAAATCTGCCAGAAAACAAACCAATTCAAGTCGAAAAAGAAAAGAAGATTCCCCGCGATCTAGAACATGGATTTGTCAATCTTGCCAGCGCCGCCGTCAATGCTGCTGACAATCCCACAGGTCGAGTTGCCAATTTAGGAATGCGGCTAGAAGCTTTACGGTGGGAAACCCAGTATCTTCCTGATGTTGAAAAGTCTGCATATTTGCAGAACATTGGTACACATTTCAAAAAACTACTTGCCGAAGATAATGACATCAAGAAGCCCTTTCGCATTCTTAATGAAGAATGGCGCGATAAAATAGTCGAAATCAGCGAAACTTCTACTGCCATATCGAAACTACCTGAGCCTGAAAGAGAAAAAGCTGTAGCAACAGGTTTAACGCAGACAGAGAGACTAATTTGGCATCTAGAAAGTCTGGCGGCGGTGAACTTGCAACGCGCAGTTGATACACCCAAAAGTGCTAGAAAAGTCAATGAAGATGAATATCAATTTTGTCAGAAAGTAGCCAAATACAAAGAAGTAGAATGGATTAAAGGCAAAGACAATACCTATGCCTACATTGGTACTGAGGGCATCAAGACCAATACTCAAGATCCTGTCGGATGGATGGTAGAGCAAGCCAACCAGATTTATCAAGAATATAGTCTGATTGGCGATCGCAACTATAATCGCTTTGACCATATTTTCCCCAAAGACAGCCATACACCTGCTCAGACCGAATGGGCAAAGAGCGTATCAACCCAATACAATGCCCTAATTTCTGATGCAGTCGCCAGTCGCAGCAGATTAGAACATGAAGAAGGAATTGCCCTAACCGCTACATCTGCTAAAGGCAACACCATCGAAATTGTCAGCCTGATTAGCACCAATCCCGATGGTGACTCACCAATCTGGGAAATGGCAAGAATAGGAGCTAGTGTCGATATTCAGGTTGCCAAAAACAAAGATTGGAAAACTGAAAAGCTATATCCATACAAAGCTGTCGCGATTATCGATCGAGAAAATAAGGTGGACATCGGACTGATATCGCCAGCCTCCATTGAAGCCTATGGCAAAACCCTAGAAACGGGCAGAATGTTTGCCAATCTCAAACTTGAGTTCAAATTAGGAATATCCAGAAATGACATAGATGACAAGTTTGCCGATGCCGAAAAGTATTTAGAAGTGCAGCGTGATGTGATTCCAGAACCAGAGCGAGAAAGCAGAGCTTCGGCACTGTGGCACAACAATAACCGAGCGATCGCGGGCAAAATGTTTACCGAGGTGGTGACCACGCGACTGCAAGAACTACGGGTTGATAAAATCAAAATCATTGGCTTGCAGTATGAAACCAACGAACTGAAAGATAAACAATGGCAACAGGATCAAGGTGCAATATGCAGAATAGGTATAGAATCTAACCCCGATAGTCCCATTTATGATAAGCGGGTGCTACAGGTGCAAGAAGGCGATCGCTGGAAAAATATGGGTGTACTGCACAGCGACGCAGCCTATATGCCAATCGGTACGCAGTTTACAGCAAATATTAACTTTTCGGCGACTAAAAAAGATGCTGACATCGTACTCGATCCCAATTCCCTGAAACTGCCTGAAATATGGCATGGACTGTCACCAGAGCGAGTACAGCAAGCGGTCAATCTTGATGCAATTATTCCTGCATTGAAACAAGCGATCGCCACAGCATCTGAGAACCAACCGACCATGACCGAATTTGTGGAAAGGCTAGCTGCCGAACAGGTTGGTATTAAAGCTCAAGTGCAGTCTGGCGGTAGGATTAATGGAATTACCTATCTTTATGAAGGGCAAGCAGTCAAGGCTAGTTTAGTAGAGTTAACGTGGAAGAATCTTGCTGCAATGGGAGTTCGATACGATCCTATTAGAGATCGCGAAGCAATTACATCGGCTCCGATTCCAGCTATGACTCAGACCAGCGATCGCCTAGAAATACAATCTGAGAATCAAGACAAGGCAATTCCTGAAGTTAGTATCGTCACTTCTGTCCAGATAGAAAAGCCAGAAAAACCAGTAGAAATAATGGGTAAACCGATTCAGATGGTTTATCCCCTGAAGATGCATGGAGAAGTGAATCGATTGCCCGTGGATACTTGTATTGAAGCAATGCGCGGACATGGGAGATCTCACACAACGCGGCGATTTGAACCCTATGCCGCCTATAACTTTAAGGAAGGAGATATCGCGATCGCCTATGCAGGAGAGCAGAAAGTTGCCTTTCAAGTAGGAAAGCAGTACAAAATCTCACAAGAAATGTTGACTGATGGGGAATATCAGAAACAATGGGTGAGTATGGAAAAGCATGGGGCTAAGGAATTACTGACATTTCAAGGACATAGCAACACATGGGGGATGCACTTTCAGCCTTTGGGAGATTATGTCGATGGTAAAATTGTGCCATTTCCGATCATCGAGAGCGCCACAAATTCCATCGTTGCGGATATTCAGAAACTAGAAGCATGGAGAGAAACTGCTCAATATCTGGGTAAGAGCGAGAAATATGTAGATCGTATCCAAGAAATCATTGCTGGTGAGCGTATATCCGAAAAATCACAGCAAGCGATGTCTAAGGATGGTCAGTTACTGAGTCAGCACATTGCATCGCAGTGGCGAGAAGTATTGGCTACTCCGAGTGAATATGTGGGATCTCAAAATGGGAATCTTGTGTTTGAGCGTAAAGGGAATGATGGTAAATATAGGGCAACGTGGGAGCAGTCTACAGATACGTTGACCTTAGATACAAAAGCCTTGAGGCAAGAAAATATCGAATATGTACCATTGCTGGTGCAAAAAGGTTTAGAAATTGCTCAGAGTCAGGTGACTGTGAAAGATGCTCAGAATGTCGATCGCGCTCTTAAAGTTATTGCTGAAAATCAAAAGGGGAGACAAGAGCAAAGGTAAAGAGGCGATCGCTAAATTTTAAGTTGTTTTCCAAAAAATTAAGAGGCGGTGCGAAGCGCCGCTTTTTGACTTTGTAGAATATTTGATAAATTGCTTTGATTGAGGGGATTAGTAGCATGGTGTTATGATATAAACGTGTTGATAGCAATAAGTTGTAAGTCGCAGTGTCGGCAGCAAAAATATGAAATTAAAAAAGCTAACTAAAAATTTAAGCTTGGGAAACGCAAAAAGGCGGACTTCCTTGGGCTTTAATGTTTTGAGTAACCGAGAGGCTACAACAGCAAATGCTACTGAAGAAAATTTGGTTGTGCTAAAAAGTTTTCTTGATTTTTTGTGGAATGATGCGAAGAAAAATCCTTTGAATCTAGTCTCTTATACGAGTGAGATGGATGCTAGAGTTTTGGCGCTTACTGAGGGAGTTGAGATAGATTGATAGAGGTCAATGGATGGAAAATCTATTTCCACAGTGTATTTAATAAGCAGTTTCAAGAGCTTATCGAGAGTTCGGTTAAGTTTAAAGAAAAAGATACGCCTAAACAATACAAAGAGCGTTTTAAGCCTAAGTTGCTGAAAGCTTTACAAAGAGCGATTAAGGAGTCAATCCCTAACGATCCTTTTAGTAAGGATTTTGAGCTTAGAGAGAATTTGAGCGATTATAGGCGGGTTAAGTGGGTTGGTATTTTTGATCGCTATCGATTGTTTTTTAGGGTTGATGTAGAGCAGGATTCGATTGTGATTCTTTGGTTGGGATATCCAAGAAATGAGGGTGGGAAGAATGATTGTTATAGGGTTTTTGGGAAGATGGTTGAGAAGGGTGATTTTCCTTCTGATATTGAACAGTTGATCGAAGAATCTAGCCTTAACTGATTTACTAACTATTCTAAGGTTCGTCTGTAAACAGCAAATTGAGTATCCATTTTTATTTGATTGACTTCAGTAGGTGAACCTACAATTTTGTATTTTTCCAAAAGAGATAGATTTTGGCGAGAACCAATAAGCTTAAGGTATTCGCAGACAATACGATAATTCCTCATTATTGGATTAGAGGCAAGCCAAGATTCTAACAAGGTTAAAGCCTCTTGATGTGTGGTATGACGTTGCTCAAGTTTTTTCGTCCATGACAGAACATCAAGTATCCCATGTTCATGATTTGATAAATCATCAAGTTCTTGTAGTAGCTGATTGTCAGATGGATAGTATTCCTCCAAGACCTTTTTGCTATGTCGGTTTTTAAGATGTTGTTTTCCCCACTCAAAAGCTTTAAACTTTTGACAGATAGTTTCTAGCAGCCATAATTCTGACTCTTCTAAACAATCAAGATATGGTATCAATCTTTCTAGATGATTTAATCTGAGATGCTGTCGTCCGTCTATATAAAAACTTGAGACTAAATATTTAAAGATTAAAGTATGATTTGAACATTGTCTAATTCTCGAATCAGCTAAAGCCAAACATTTAGGTGTACCTATATATATAGCAGCTTGAATAAATCTTGGACTGTATCCAATATAGCTCCAATGCCTTTCTAAAATCAATTCCGCATCATTTATTGGCACTAAAGTAAGCAATTCTGAAAGTATTCCTTCTCTATCATCTCGACTACCTGAAAAATCTTTTGGAATAATATTTTTGAGGACTTGAAGATGTTTTTCAACTATAGCCATTAAATCATTACACCAAATATGATGAGATAGATGCAGCCAACGGGCATTAGTTGAAAAAAGTGAGTATGCATCTTTTATAACGCTATAATCACCTAATTGTATACGTTTTTGTAGTGCTTCATAAAAGAAAGGAAAATCATCTGTTATTTTCTTTAAATCATCAATCTGCTCATAATTAGCACCTTCAACCCATAGTTGAGATGATTTCTCCCTTACTTCGTCATTGTTGTCTGTATTCTGCCATAAACATTTCAATCGATCCATTGAAGACTTAGAGAGTTTGTGTTTCTTTAAGCGAACTGCCATAAATACTCTTGAGAGTAGTGTTACCAAAGATTTTAGATTTTTACTTTTTTCATCGTTTTGTTTAAAATTCGATATTTCTCTTATGATATGTTCAATTATATCTGCATTATCTATATTAGTATTATCAACACAATTTAATGTGTTTGCAAATATTAACCCTAGTGATTCATGTTTTTTAGCTTGAGAAATAAAGTGTTGAATAAAGTGAGAACCAAATTGATGAGATAATCGAGTTCTATAATTATGATCACTAGAAAACCAGTTGTGACTATGCTGATTATTATTCTCAGGACTATTGTTTAAATTAGACCAATAAACTAATAATGATTCTAATTTATCTAACGATTCATCTTTACAACATCGAGAAGCTGCCCAGATAGCAGAACCTAAAGTGAAAGATTTATCTTTAGATAATTGCCAACAAGCTATTAAATCATTTTCTAGCTCTGAGTATTCTAAAAAACCAGCAAGGGTAAGAGCGCCATCTCTATATGAATCTATAACATTGTAAGAGTTGAGTGCTTGTTTAAGATCAGATAAAAGTTTGATTTTGTAATAGAAACTTACATGACTTAATACTTCATTATATCTACTGTCATTGTCCATAGGAGCAAAAATGATAAACCTATTACAATGAGCAAGATATCGAATACCACTCCTAGTGCAGCCGTTTCGTAACCGTGCAAGTAAGATAGGAGCATTAGGAGCTAAATTCTCTGTTATTTCAAGTATTAAGGGTGAATTTACCTTCATTAAACTTGAATATACTGCATCAAGTAATAGTTCTGGAATATCACTATTTTCCGTGTTTTTACAGAGCCAATTTTTAACTTTTTCAACAATTTTCAAGTAATTCTCTGTAGTGTTGGGATACTTGAGTGCTTCTACTAACGCTAAGGGAAGTTGATCGCACAATTCCTGTAAAAACTCCTCACTTTGAGGATACTGAATAATTGCCTGACCGATAATCTCCGCATAATATGGTTCCCAGAAAATGTTGAGAGGTTCAGAAGCATTTTCGTTGAGAAGTTGTCCCATGCTTCCTACGAGTAGAAATTCTCGAATGCGATCGTGCCGAAAAACTAACTTCTCTCCTTCAAGTTTGCATAACTTTTTATTCTCTGCTAACCTTCTTAATGCTTGTAGTTCTTCGGAAGAGTTGGCTAACCAATTTTTTATATCAGACCATGTTGGGTTAAACCTACGCTGTATTAGCATTTGAGTAGTTAAGCCTAACAGTGCTGAACGATACTCGTTGGGAAACAAATTGCCCACCACATTCTCGACAACATTACTAATGAAAGAATCAATGGCATTCTCAGCAACTTGACTCAACTTACTATGTTCAATCTTGGGTAACAAATCATCAAAAAGACCTATTAGAATTGGATCGTTGCCGAGATTTTCCGCCAATATAGTGATCTCTGCATTGGTCAATTCAATACGATTTCGTAATAAAGCATCTTTAACTGCTTCTAATCCCTCCTCAGCACTCATAGTTCCAACAAACACACTACTTATCCAAGTGGTTTTATCTACATTTAGATTAATCTTTCCGACAATATCCGACCAAACTGGACAAATTAGTAGCTGTTTTGATGGTATGGTTTTGGTATTAGAATCTTGGCTAGGAGAAGGTTTTGACCAGTTGATAAGCTTTTGCAACAGATTTGCTGGACTATTGGTTCGATTGACATCATCAGCGATTAGCAATAACCTTTTTCCATCCTTCAATAATTTCAAAGCTGCATTTCCTGCATCTGACATCAAACTCGGATATAAATCATGCAATGCCTTATCTAAAGCATTTTCGAGTGAATCACTACTTCCTAAAACATTTTCAGATAGCCACAAACTATACTCTCCCGCTTCTAGGTGCTTTTTCCCAACTTGATAAGCTGCTGCACTCTTTCCAGAACCAGAATTTCCAATCAGAAGACTTATTGAGCAATTTTGATTTTCTACTGCTTTCTCAACTTGTTGATCGATGTGTCGAGAAACCCAGCGATCGGGACTTGTCAAAAACTGCTTTTGATATTGCTCTAAACTCTTGTTACACAAATTGCGTAGTAAATTTTCTGAGAGTATCTCAGCTTCTATCCCTAGATACTCTTTACGCAACCATTGTCCTTCAGTTTCTGTATCTAAAAATCTAGCAATACGCGACCTATCCCAAAAATCGACTGATACTCCTAATTCTTTAGCTTTTTTCTCGACTTCTAAACAGAAATCTGGTTGTAATCCTTGATTAGTGGTCAAAACAACAGTAAATCTTGCATCTGGAAATTCAGCTTTGTATGTACTAGAAAGTTGTCCAGCCTTTAGAAGATCACCGTCATCACTTTCTGAAAGCTTCATTTTTCTACCTCTTTTAGAAGGTGTAACAGTTCTATGGTCAAATAGCCATTTCTTTGATAGTTTGCTTTCTACAGTGTGTTCTACCAGAATAAAATGAGGGGGATTACTGTTATGAACTCGGCAAAAACCATCAACAGGAGATTTTCTCGGCTGTCCTTGAGCATTTAAGCCAGAATGCAAGATAGCTCGGTAGTCTTTTTCTGCTTTGCACAAGACTGCTGTTGCAAGAAGCTCAAAACTGCTTGTATCTGTTATTTTTTCTAACTCCTCAGACGTACTCAAGTATCAACGCCTCATTTTTAAAGTCTATATTTCTCAATTTTAGCTGTTTTATTGAGTTTATGTGCGATTATTGCAGATCTCTATACGATTACTACTAAAGGTCAGGTATATGAGTGTATATGAGCGCAACCTGCTCGAATTCCGTGAACTATTTGTTAAACCAATCGAGACTCTTTATCAAAGAGAAATATTTTCCAGATAACTTATTCAAAAATAGAAAGAGCGCTTACGCTGGAAGTCAGTGACCGATTGACAAACTAGGAAAAGCAACCCGATGCAAGTAGCCATAAATTCACTGACAGGCAATACAAAAGCACAGATATTCAGATCGAAAGCACGATGCTTGAAGACCACAAAACAGTTGATTGCCCTAGCTAAATCGATGAATGCAAGCATATCCGATTTGATTGATGGCACGAAAATCTTGACATTCTCCGATGGCACAAAGCGGACGATCCAATGTCAAAATTTGTTGTTGGAATCCGTAAGAGAAAGCGTCCAAGAACTAGGGGAATATCTCACCAAATATCCTGACCAACTCTCCCAGATTGGATCGGGAGTAATGGAATTGTTGACCAGCGCCGAATACTTTGCCAAAGCCGCGACGAATTCGTATACCACAGATCAAGGACATTGCCGCCGAGTAGCAGAGAACCATCTGGAAAGTCTGCATGACAGCTTTCCCCAAATCTTTTCTAAAAAAAACGCAGCAAGAGCATTGAACTAAAAATCAGTCTAGCGATCGCCTTTCAATTCGATTGGATGAGCAAAGATTGCTAGATCGATTCCACAACAAGCATTGAAGAAAATTAACACCTATCAGGAAAACCAATGAAAACACCATCAATTTTCGCGATCGCTATCGAGGCTCTAGTGACAGTGAGTCTGATCGCATTACTGGGATTATTGACCGCACTAATCTATGCCCTACTATCATTTCTAAGCGCTGAAGCCACCACTCAGTCCCTTCTTTCTCAAATTCCAACCGATGTAACCACAGCAAAGACTTTTACGGTTACAGAAACATTGCTGCCAGCTACAACATTAGCTCTATCCTCAGCCAAAGCCGCACCAAAACTAGAAGTATTAGAACAGGATGAACAGCCTGAAATCATTGCAGAAACAGCTACTAAGCCAATCTCGAAAATGACTGTTCAAGAACTAAGACCTTTAGCAAGAGAGCGCAAAATCCCCAATTGGAGAACATTGAAAAAGAAGGAGTTGATATATCACTTGAATGTGTAGGTCGAAAGTGAGCTTGTCAATGTAGATGTTCATCAAAGAATGACATCTGTATTGACAAGCTTGAGAAGCAAGAAGAACGCTAGCGCGTAAAGTCCGTGAGCAATTGTCAACAACAACTTAAAGTCAGGAACCTAAAATCATGTCACGTCAACTAAGATTCGATACCCCCGCAGAATTGGCAACTAAAATGATTGCCAAATTGAGCCAAGACGAACTAAACGTAACCACCAGAGCTTTGATTGTTCACATCAATTCCAAAATCCCAGTCAAACAGCTCGAACAAGCAGTAGCAGCCAGCAATACCAAGGCTGAATCAACTAGCCGTAAACCACAAACCCATAAACCAGAGGTCAGCGCATCACCAGCCCGTAAACCAGAAATCAGTAAACCACCTGCCAGTACAGACAAAATGTGGCTGTATCAAGCGAAGAATGGCTGGACGTTGACAAATATCGGCACGATGCATATTAGCAAGGTCACAGAGCGTTTAGAAAAGTATTACGGCTGCAAGATTTTGGCAACCAAAGACGACAAGATCAACTTTCTGCCAACCAGACCAACCACGATCGATGCTCTGTTGGCAAAGGGATTGGTGATATATCGTCCAGAAATGAATAAAATCGCCGCCTAAACTACCCCACTAACCCCATCACCATGAAGCGCCTAGATCGTTGGATCTAGGCGCTTCACTAATTTGAGAGTACAAACAGATGCTAACGATCGCCAAGACCAACCTTGCCACAGGTGAAATTGTGGACAAAGATATTCAATTCCGTAACACTCTATTAGAAGCACTACATCCCGACATCAAACTCAGTATCGGCAATATTTCCCCATTTTTGAACAAGATTGCCAAAGCCGAAAGCACCGCCAAGACTAGTAAATCCGCAAGCCAACGCAGCACCGCCGCCAAAAGCATTGCTCCACTAAAGAAACAGGCGATCGCAGCCCTCAACAAAGGACTGGGCAAATACCAACTATCAGGAGCATCAGGAGCGAGAAAACATGGAGACTTCTTCTTCAGCCAAGAATTGAATCCCTTTGCCGCCTATTTCCCTAGCGCTATGGGACAAATCAACTACGGCTCAATCTTGATGACCGAATGCCTTAAAATCTACTCAATTCCACAACTAACCATCCTGATTGTCCAAGACAAAGAATATCGCACCGATGACTGTCATGGCAAAATCAGCCATGAATTGTTAAATCAACTCCGACAAAGCGAAGACTTCGCAATCCCAGCGAATACCCCATTCCAATTTCGGGCGGGAATAACTAACGCATGGGTAGCCAAAGGGACATTGCAAGTAGAACTAAACCTACCCAAAGGAGTGGACTTAGTAATGCCACTATCATGTTTTAAAGGACATAAACCAGCATTAGGAATCCAACAAGTAGCCAGCCTGAAACTAGGAATCGTCAACTTCGCCCAAAAGCGCAGCGTCAAGACCTCCTATACCGTCTGGCAATGGTTCAGCCAACAGGCGATCGCCCATGATGTTTTACCGATTACCCAACTTAAAGCCGAAACATTAGTCGCAGCCCAATCCGATGTCAAACAACTCTGCCAACTAGTGCAAACCGAACAATGGGTGAAAGTAGACGAACCTGAAGAAGAACGCGAAGAAGAAGCCGATGGTAAAATCCTATCGGAAATCCTCAAACATGACATCTATGGACAACTGCTAGAACATCCCTATGTGGTGAGAAAGATTGAAGACCTAGTAAGAAGACGTTGGTTAACCCTTGCTACCAGTGGCGGTATCAACTTTTCTAGCTTCATGGCACAGCCCTGTCCCGAACTAGGAAAACTGGAAATGTGCATCCCTGAACTGTCACAAGGCGAATATGTCGGATTCCGCTATCCCATCCGCGATCGCAATGACTTGCAGATTTGGACAAACAAACACATCAAAGGACTCAACCAACAGGGAACGATGTATGTCAACCCAGACGAAGCGCGTGACTACTGTGGCATGGACTTTGATGGAGATACCTTCTGCGTCAAATCAGTCAAGAAACTACCTGAAATCGCCAAAGAAATCCGACAGTATCACATCAAGCCCACCACCTATAAACCCGACAAAGTAGCAGTGCAAGGCACATTAGCCGAAGTTGCCCTAAGATCGACCGAAAACCAAATTGGACTGATTACCTATTACCTAGCCACCGCATGGGCGACAGGGCATCATCAGTACATTGCAGGTTTAGCCCAAGAAGTTCAAGTCGCCGTAGATCGACTTAAATCCGACCTCAGCCATGACCAAGCCTTTCTCGATGAAGTCGGCAAAAGCTTACCGAAACTGGATTGGCTGATTGATCGCAAAAAGCAAGGCGTATATGGCAGCTACTACGACTCCAAACAGAGATGCAAGATGCCCGCCCGAACCTTGGTAGCTAGTGGAGAATACAACGACCCGATATCATTCCTGATTCAATCCGTGAATGCAATCTGGCAACCCGTAGATTTGCACGAACGTACCCTTCTCGAATTCCGCGAACTATTTGTCAAACCAGGCGAGATTCTCTACAAAAGAGCGATCGCTCGTCGCGATGAATATACCAGCAAGATTAAGGAAGCGATGAAACTATCAAGCGATCGGGAATCACGCAAGAAAATCCTCCGCGCCGCCGTGGAATGGGCAAAAGGCTTGGGCGAGAAACTACGGGAGAAAAGCGAGAAAACCGCCCAAACCTGTAGTGCCGCTATGTGGCAAGCCAGTCACAACGGCGATCATGGCACTGCAAGTGTTGTCTTCAATATGTTTCTACCCGAAGTATGCGATCGCCTCCATGACAACCAACTCATGCGACTGCAAGTAGTCGGAGCGCAGTATGGAGAACTCGCATCAACCAACTGGACAGGCAATGGAGAACACGCCTGTATTTCCATTGTTGTATCTCAACGGGAACAAGATGGTAGATATCAAATTGAAGTCGTGCGAAATAGCAGGAAAAAGCCATATCTGTTAGGACTAGTCGCCAAGGACTCTGCCAAAGTCATAGTCGGTGAATATGTTGCATCCCTGACTACGCAGCAAAAGACCATAGTTTGCGAACTCGTCGCAGCATAAAAGCAATAAATCCTTGAGCTATAGCTTAAGGATTTATTGCTTTTATCTTTTCGTGAAGTTGTCTAATCAGAAGAGAAAAGTAATGCGTTATTAGTGATAATTGAAGTATGAATTATACTTTTCGGGCAACGTGAAAAGCTGATATATAATAGAGCGTCAGGTAATCACGATCATCTTGACGAAGCATGTGATATAGCACTTCTCTCAATTTTGCAAATAGATTATTTCTAGTAGTCTCTTCCAGAGCAATATATGGCGATAACGTACTCAATAGCAAGAGATAGTCATCAAGGCTATATTGAATTTCTTTAACCATAGATTCATAAGATAAATCTTCAAAATATCCTGAGCTTAGAATATCTTGGCTAAACTTCTGGAAATGCTCTTGATGTGTAACCTGATCTTCATATCTAGCATAGAGAGGAACAGCAGGAGCAATGGTCTGATAAACTCTATCAACAATTTGGTAAGTTGGATAATCTAGTTGAGGAGGAG
Organism: Pseudanabaena sp. CCNP1317; assembly: GCF_034931345.1. NCBI lineage: Bacteria > Bacillati > Cyanobacteriota > Cyanophyceae > Pseudanabaenales > Pseudanabaenaceae > Pseudanabaena > Pseudanabaena sp. CCNP1317. The sequence goes on from NZ_JAYGIF010000058.1 coordinate 86,697, forward strand.
TATTCCATAACAAAACTAAATGCCCGTCTGCCTTTAGAGCTTCAAAGGATTTGAAGTAAGCGATCTCAGGATCGATCCAATGCCAAGATGTGGCTGCTAATACTGCATCAAATTCATTGTTTGCTATTTCCCATTCCTCAAAGGAAGTATTAATAATTTTCACTTGCGGATATGTCGCACAGTTTTGCTTAGCTAGTTGAGATGCTTCTAGATTTGGCTCTAGACTAACCAAAGAGAATCCCAACTCAGCAAAAGAAACTGTAGCGATCGCAGGTCCACAACCAATCTCAAGAATATTCGATTTTGGGGGCAATTGTGTTAGTTCAATAACGCGAGAAATGAGTTCAAGAGCATATCGGGGTCTCACCCGATTATAAGCATCAGCTACTGAGCTATACCAATTTCGCCTTGAATCCATGCCTTTTCCAACATAGTCTTTAGTTACTTCTGCCCAACTTTTATTATTAGGATTTGCGAGAATATCTTCTTGGAACGAATTGGGCAAATTAGTCATAAAATCCACTTGGCGGTTAGCAACGATTTTATGATGTCAGTTTACCATCTGTTAGAACAAAACTGAATTGTTAATGTATTTTTGGCTAGCGCCTGTTCTCAAGAACAAACGCATAACAACTGAAAGTTTGCCAAAAGCACAAAATCCTATGTTTGAAATTACCCAAGAAATTGAAGAGCATTTTGATTGTTCTTTACGCATAAAAGCCGAAGCAACAGTAGAGGCGATCGCTCTATCGAAATCCATCCAAATTGGCGAACCTGACCAGCAAATAGAACTAGCCAAAGCATCGGGATGGGGAACCCTCACCGATATCTGGGTGGGAGCGAACCATCAGGGGAACACATGGCAGTACCGATGCTATGAAAGACTTTGCCAACTGCTCACCACCGCCGAAATCCAAGCCGCCAAATCAGCCACTGCTACCGCCTACCAAACTAGTTTTGAAGTCATCCGCGCCATGTGGGACTTACTCGCCGCGATCGGATTTACAGGTGGATCGATCCTTGAACCTGCTTGCAACACCTTATCCTTTATGGGTTGCCAGCCTCAAAATATGAGAATTAGATCGAAATGGGTAGGTGTAGAGCTAGATCCCACCTTTGCCCAAATCGCGAGACTGCTTTACCCCGAAGCCCAAATTTATGCTCAAGGTTTCGAGAAAGTTAGCCTATCAGATAGCAGCTTTGACCTAGCGATCGGCAATGTTCCCTTTGGCAACTACAAGCTGTTTGATTCCCGATATGCCCACCTAAATTTGAGCGTGCATAACTATTTTTTCGCTAAATGTACCGATTTAGTACGCGAGAATGGCTTGCTGTGTTTAATTTCCAGTTGCTTTACCCTTGACTCGTTAGGTACAGGTTTTAGGAGACATCTAGCCGAAAAGTTAGAATTAGTCACCGCAATACGGTTGCCCGATATCGCCTTTAAACGGTTCTCCAATACGGCGGTTGTAGCCGATATTCTGCTTTTCCGTAAATTAACGGAAGCGGAACGAAAATTAACAACTGCAAAGGATTATGAATATCCTAGTTGGGTGAGGACAGCACCATCGGGTAAACATACCGTTAACCAAGAGCCAATCATGATTAATCAATGGTTCCTTGAACCAGAAGTAGCCTAGCGGCGATTCGACAGAAAAATTACCACACAAACAACAAGCGCCTCAACCCAATCAAGGGAAGGGGCGCTTTTTTTATTGAGGAAAAGTCATGAGTCCAAAAACGTTCAAGTTTCGCAATATTCTCGGTGAACTTAGCGTCGCCAAACTATATGGTGGAGAGCATCTAGGCGTAACCGCCCCAGCTAACTTTGACCTACGCAAAGAGATTAGCAAGATTGGTAAAGCGATCAGCAAATTTTACCAACCAGCACCAGTACAAACACAGGTAATTCAGATTCCGCCCCAACTACAACATGTCTTACCCAATGCATTTTGTGAATATGGAAGCCAGATCTACCGCCGCGCCGACAGCCAACTGGAATTAATCGAAAACCAGCCCCATCGCATTCGTGCCGCTATGTCTGTTGTCAAGATTTTGGACTTAGTGCTGAAGATGCAACAGTATGACGATGACCGAGAACTAGCGAAACTGCGTCAAGTTCTCAATCAAAAATACGATGCGTTCGTAATTAGGTTTGGCAACTTTACTGCCAAAGTCAACCTTGAAATCTTCAAAGAAGACCCCAATTACTACCGCTTAAGAGCATTAGAAATTGACCAAGGCAAAGGCAAAAGTCCCACTAAAGCGCCGATATTCGATCAACGCACAGTCAGAGCCACACCAAGATATCGCGCTAGTAATGCCAAAGATGCCCTTGCTCAATGTCTAGATGCGCGGAGCTTTATTGACCTTGACTGGATTGGAAATCTGCTCGACAAAAGTATCAGCACTGTTGTCATCGAACTAGAAGGGGCAGTGTTCTACAACGGAACCACACCACTAGAAGACTTACAAGCAGCTTCCAAAGAAGATTGGATTACTCGCGAAGAATTTATCAGTGGCAATGTGGTCGCACGTTTAAAAAGAGTAATCGCATGGCAGCAAATGGGAGTTCCCGACTGGCTAAACGTAGAGATTTACCACCAAGTCATCAGAAATAACCAGCCAGTCCCCTGCTTACCCGAAGCTGAAGATGTGGATATCAAAGTGCGCTGCGCCGTGAAATTGGGACTTAATATCAATTCCATGTCCCCAGACGAGCTAAATCTGCTGCTACGCAACACCATTCGCCTGAAGCTAGGAACAAGTTGGCTACCCGAAACCGTAATCAAGGAGTTTACCGAACAACTGCTCAGCCATGCAGGAAAAAGCACAGTCAAGTTTCATCCTGACCCCGCCAACATTTGGGTAATCACAGGTAACAGCAAATTAATTGTTTCACCACAGAACAAAACCGAGTGGGGAACCCGAAATTTTACAGCGATCGCCCTGATTGACCACACCCTCAACCAAAAAGATCCCAAAGTCTACGATTACTACAAAGACAAAGATGGCAACACCATCGCCACTCTCAACCACGAAGCAACATCGGAGTCGCGCACGATGAGGGATAAGATTCAAACTGCTTTCAAAGCATGGATCTGGAGTGATGGCGATCGCGCTGAAAGGTTATGTCTGCACTATAACCAATATCACAACCTCTACCGCGATACTGTTTATGACGGTTCACACCTGACCTTTCCAGGTATGACTCCAGATTTTCAGATGCGTCGTCATCAAGCTAACTTTGTGCGCCGCGTCGAACGACAGAAAGCCTCTTTTGCCGCCCATCGGGTGGGCTATGGCAAAACCGCGACAATGATTGCATCAGGCATGGAACTCAAACGCAAAGGCATGGCTCACAAAGTTATGCATGTGACCATGAAATCGATCTTGCCTGATTACTACAAAGAATTTCGGCGGTTGTATCCCGAAGCTAACATTCTCGTTCCCACAGTCAAAGAATTTGCTAAAGATAGCCGTCGCGTTCTATTGAGCAAGATTGCTACTCATAACCATGATGCAATTCTATTAACCTACGAACAGTTCTTTAACTTGCCCATCAGCGAGGAAACTGAATTGGTTTTTCTGGAAGAACAAATGTCGGCGATCTCTTCTATTTTTGACTTAACCACCAAAGAAGAATCAAAGCAAGCATTTCGCAGTTTAGAAGCAACTCGTAAGAAGATTGGCTTGCGGATTCAAGAAATTGAAAACAGCCATCGCAAAGACCGCGTGATTTATTTTGAGCAACTGGGTATAGATGCACTGTTCATTGACGAGGTACAGCAAATCAAACGACTGCAAATCCTGACTACTCAGCATAACGTCTCTGGCATTCCCTCTGGATATAGCCAACGCGCCCATGACTGCTTCATGAAAGTACGATACCTGCTTGGTAATGGTAAGAGGGTGATCTACTCAACAGGAACACCACTCAGTAACACTATGGCGGAAATGGATGTGTGGATGCGCTACCTGCAACTTGACCTACTCGAAGAACAGGGGCTAACCCACTTTGATAGTTTCTGCTCGCGCTTCTGTGAAACCAGCACCGCCCTAGAAATTAGTCCCACAGGCAGGCTGAAATCGAAAACTCGTCTGCGAGAATTTGTAAACCTGCCCGAACTGATGGCGATGTGGTGTCAAGTAACCGACATTCAGACCGCCGCGCTTGCCGAAGTTAAAACACCGGCACCGCATTACCATGTGATGTCTTGCAAGCCATCTCAAGAGCAAATTGCTTATATGGATAAACTCTGCGATCGCGCAGAGGCTGTAGAAAAACGCAAAGTCAGAGCTGAAGTTGACAACATGCTCAAAATCACAGGCGACGGCTCCAAGTCATCAATGCACACGAAACTGGTATCACCAAATGCCTCAGAATGGCTAGACAACAAACTCTTAGCCTGTGCGTGGAATGTCTGGCAAATCTGGACAATTACGGCGATTTGCAAAGGAACCCAAGCAATCTTTTGCGATCGCAATGCGCCTAAGAAAGACAAGTGGAATAGCTACAGCTATATCCGCGATACTTTGCTGATGTTGGGTATACCTGCTGACCAGATTGCTTTTATCCATGACTATGATACCGATGCTAAGAAAGTCAAGCTGTTTGAAGCGATCAATGAAGGCAGAATCAGGATTGTCTTCGGCTCCACTTCCAAACTTGGGACAGGTGTGAATATGCAAACCAAGCTGATTGCCTTGCACCACATTGATTGTCCTTGGCGACCATCAGACCTCGAACAAAGGGAAGGTAGAGGAGTCAGGCAGGGTAATAAATGGAGCGATGTCTTCATTTTCCGCTATGTCACCGAAGGTAGGAATAACCAAGCGGGATTTGATTCGTTCCTCTGGCAAGCGATTGAAAACAAACAACGCATGATTTCGCAGGTGATGTCGGGCGATCGCACCCATCGTACCATCGAAGACATTGATGAGACAGTTCTTAATGCAGCCCAGATGAAAGCGATCGCATCGGGCGATCCGCTGATCATGGAACGGGCTACCCTCGAAGCCGAATTACAAGGACTAGGAATGCAATTGCAAGCCTATAACGATACGCAGTTTAGGGATAAATCCAAGATTCAGTATCTAGCTGACATGGTAAATACCAACCATCCTGCCAACATTCAGCATATTCAAACAGACCTAGCCACTGTCGCCAAAGCCAACCTGAAGCAATTCATCAGCGATCGCGGTGTGATGTTGGATAAAGCTGTGCTGATAGACGATCATATTTCTGAACAATTCCAAAAGTTGAGAGATAGCTATCGGTTAACTCAAATCCAAATCGGACAATTTGCAGGACTGAATGTGTATCTGAGCAGATTTGGCTCTGAGGTCAATGGCTCGATTGGTATGAGCATTAGTTCAGGCTATGAATTTAATGTTGATTGCCACAATCCACATAGTTCTCTTTTGCATGTGGTGAGGAATGCAATCGCTGCCAAATTGACTACAGCACAGGAAACTCTCGAACGCGATCGGCAAGAGCTACCAATCTTGCAAAAGCGCGTCAGTCAGCCGTTCGATCAACTTCAGACATACCACGAAAAAGCAAATCGGTTAGAGTTTCTCAAGCAACTGTTTGACACAATTGCTAACGAAGCACCCGTGGATAATGACGATCAAGATCCTAATCTTGATGATGATGAATTGACTGACTCAAGAGAGATATTTTGGCAACGTGATTCTGTAGTCGCCAAGTTGGAGCCACCATCAACAGCGATCGTGGAAGCATTGAGGCAGAGACGGTTTGAGGATTGGGTGTCAGGTGACGCTGATAACTGGCTTGAACAAATCGCGCAGATTGTTAGCTCTGTTGAGATTGAAATTCCTGTGAATGGCGAGAGAATTTTGCAGTTTCTGCAACCGCAAGTATTCAAGCCATTGTCTGAATTCATGCTTTTAGAAGGAGGAGGTAAGCGACTTGTGATTCCGCAGAAGAATGTAAATGAGGAGAGAGAACAGTTGAAGCTATTCTAAGTTTTGAGTTGTTAGGGAAGATGCACTTTGTTGTGCATTTTCCTTGACTTGATTAGCTATCGCATAAAGATTTACCACTTTGAAATAAATCTTCAATAGTTGATTTGTCTCTGATAATAACACCTAATTCATCTCTATAAGTTAAATTAGGATCTGCTCTAAATGATAAGAAATTGAAGCTGGTGACGATACCGAATCTACTGTCGCAAACTAAAATTTTACGATGTGTATTCTTTGCTTTTTTAAATTGAAAATACTTATGACGTTCAGATAGTTCTTCTAAATTTTCAATCGATCTACGATCATTTTGCTGATTGGAACCCTTAATTCCATAGTAAATATAAACTTGGATATTCCTCTTTAAAGTCTCTTCTAATTGTTCAAGAAAATTTTTATCTACAGCAAACCCCTTAATCCACGGAGAAACAATCATTACTCTATTTTTCGCTTCTTTTAAAGCTTTAAATAAATAGTCACGATGCTCATAAGTATGAATAATTTCGGATATCTTGCTTTTTGTCTGAATTTGCTCAAGCTCATGTTTTAACTTTTGGCGCTCTTCTTTAATTACTTTATCTTTAGTTTCAATTAAAAGATCAGGATCATTAAAAGAGTTAATTTTTAGAGTAAGCTTTTCAACAGCTTTTACATCTTCATAGTTAATAGATGCCGAAAGATTATTTTCATCATTAAAATCTATTAATTTATCGTCTTTAATTTCTTGAAAAATTGGGTCAAGTATTTTTTTTCCTTCTGCATAAAGTTGTTCTATAGTCGTTCTATAATCAACTTGAATGTTCCCTCTGGAAAAAATTTCATATTCAATTTCTTGATCATCAGGATTTCTTTGATATAGAACCAATGAAAGCTCATGATACTCTGTATATACTTTCTCAATATTATTAACTTGAATTAGTTCAATTTGATTAGAATTATTATAATTTTGCAATGACTTTTCAATATGCTCATAATAGTCAACCACGTCTTCAATGTTATTCTTCCTTGGTCTTTTGATAATTTTATTTAAAAGAAAATTATCATTATTATTCTTCTCATATAAATTTAATGAAAATTTGTCACTCAGCTTTCCACTTAAAGCATCAATGTAAAAAATCTTTGTTTCCGATAGAGGAGCTAATACAGTTTGCTTTTCTAAAGAAACAGAACCTAGTTCAGTCAACTTTAAAGTGTTTTCTCTTTGAATTAAACCTTTAGATAATAATTCTGACAAAACTTTTTCTATTAAGCTTTCATCCATACCCAAGAAAGCAGCTATTTCAGCTTGTATATTTAAATCATAATTAATACACTTCATGACAAATTCTTCAACTAGTTGTAGTTGTCTGTTTGCCAAATAGGTTAAATCAATATTTAAAATGTGGAAGGGATACCCAATTAGCTTACAGTCAATTACTACTGCTTCTGGCAATGAATGGTATTTACGAATCTTATTTTCAAAATCTTTTACTTTTTCAAAACTTTTTATTTCATTATTCATTTTATTAAACCATTTGTAATTTACATAAATTTGCCAGAATTAATCCGAACGCAGAAATCACTTTTTTCATCGATATATTCTATTAATGGTTTAAAAGGATTAGCAATGTTATTAGGTGTTCGCCCCTTATAAGCCATATTATCGTTGCCAACAATGATAAGTAACTGTCTGGTACGAGACAAAGCCACATTTAGTCGTCTATCATCAGAAGTAAATCCAAGTTTTTGCTGTCGATTATTTCTAACTAAATCATAAATAATGACATCACATTCTCCACCTTGAAAAGCATCAACTGTATGAATAGAGATATGAAGATTCTTCCAAACTTCTTTGTCATTAGAGGCGATAGATGATTCTAATATAGCAATCTGTGAACGATATGCTGCTATAACGCCGACATCTTTGAATAAATTATTATCTTGACAATCTTGTTGAATTTTTAACAGAACAGCTTTAATAACTTTTGCTTCATAGGGATTACTACGGCTTTTACCATTTTCTCTTTCCTGAGATTTTTCTAGTGATACGTCGCTTGTGGATATCCAATAAACATTTTTGTCAAACTGTTTTAATTGATGTTTTTTCTCTTCTATATTTACGCGCTCACTAGAGACTTGATCGTCATAAAATAAATAACTAACTAAGTTTCCAATATCGGGATGCATTCTATATTGATGATTAAGAGTAATTTTATTGGTTTTGGGTAATTCATCATAAAAATACTCAAATAAACTAACTTCAAGAACCTTTTTTTCAATTTCTTTTTCATTTAAAGCTCTTTCTTGTAATTCCTGATCGATAATTGGCGGTAGTTGTCTATGATCGCCAACCAGTATTATTTTTTTCCCTTTTGACATAGGAACGAAAGTCTCAGGAGCAGTTGAACGCCCTGCTTCATCAACAATTACCCAATCAAAATTACGATCTTTGAAATTAGCAACACCTAGACAAGTAGCTCCAACAACATTTACGCCTTCTATGAAAAAGGAGATTAGATCCTGTTGTTTTCTTTTAAGTCTTTTACTCCAGTCTTCATTTAATTTTTGCAACTTAATATATTTCTCATGATTTTCCTGATTGTCACCTAAAATATTTTGGACTACTTTATATTCTTCGTCAATCCAAGTTTTAAGTTGTTTTTGTTCAGGGTATTCTAATCCAAATTTAACAACATATTTTTCAATTGATTCTAAGATTTTTTGCTCTATCAGTATCTTTTCATAAATTATTTCTAATGAAATATCAGAAAACTCCTGAGAAGCAGAATTGTCTTTGCAAATAATTAATTCAGAATTAAATCTTTCAATTACCTCTGTCAACCTCTTGGAAAGAGTTTGGAGTTCCTGATTCTGTTCATTAATTTCCTCTATGTTAGAAATTTTCTTTACACCCGACAAAAGTTGCTCATTTTGTTTCTGATAGTTTTCCCAATACTCTATAGACTTAGCTTGAATTGACTTTTGCCAATTTAAAATAGCTTTTTCTATTTCAAATTGTCTAGCTTCCTCTTCAATTTTTTCTTCTCTTCCAATTCTTACGCATTTAATTTCTTTGCTAGGAGTGCGCGATAATCTAGTTAGGACATTATCTACAGCTACATTTGATTGAGATGAGATCAAAATTTTATCATTTGGGTATTTATCAAGAATCTGTAAAATGATTTCAGTGATAACGGAAGTTTTGCCAGTACCTGGTGGTCCTTGAATAAGAAAAATATCTTCGGTTGCTAAAGCTTTGCTTACAGCAAGTTTCTGTGATTCATCAAGTTTTTCATTAAAAAATTTGCGAATAAATATTGGTTCGATTTGAAAAACATTAGCTGGATTAACAATAGCTTTAGATAATTCAGTGTTTTCACAATCACCATATCGAATTTCTCTTAAAGCTTTTCGCCTACGCTCTATTTCAGATTCTTGAGCTTTAAGATTAGTTTCAATTTTGCCCTTGTCAAGTATGGAATCTAAAATATCAAGATCACAATAATCACCAATACTAATATGGAGTTTGTCAATTAGTTCACTATCATTCGCTCTATTCCCATCGACAATTTTACCAATTGCAAACTGTATGGTTATTTGTCGATTAGATTTAGATGATTTAGTAATAGAAATAGTAACATCTAAAGCTGGAGATGTAATTTGATCAAACTCTTCAACAGATATAGATTCTTCTAAGGTTAGAATAAGAGCCTGTTTTTTGCTATCGTAATATTTATGTTTGTACGGAAAAACTTGCTTCTTATCAATAAGAATTTGTTTTTCCATTTCAATAACTGCTTGCCATTGTTCAAAAGTTTGTTTTATTGATTTCCTATCTTCAATTTCGTTTTGAATTTGCTGATCTTGTTTTAAAATTAGATCGACTAATTCAGTTAAATCAATTTTTCTTTTAGGACTAGAACCAATATGAACAATGGGATCTACTTTTATGGAAAAGCCATTTTCAATAATATTATCTTGTGATTTAATGTTATTAAATTCGGGTGTCTTATACAGTACTATCTCATTAGGTGTTTTGTAATTAATAAATCCATAATAAAATTTTGACAAAGATTCTATAAATATTTCAACAGCCAATCTATCATCTCTTTCTTGTTTGAAACTCTTTTTAATATACAAACTCCCTACATCAGCTTTTAGTTCTGATTCAATATGATTCTTTATTTTTATTGGATTTTGTTGTAAGTCGTACCTATTGGATATTTCATTTTCAAGTGGAGTAGTTATAGAAAATAAGATAGAGATCTTTTCTGCTAATTCATCCATCAAGTTGGAAATCGATTTTCTGATCTCATCAAGTTTTGGACGTTTCTCTCTATCTTTATCTGTAGCTTTTTTGAGAATATTTATTACGGAGGCAGCATTATAATTTGCCAATGCATCTTCTGTAGATTTGTAAAGAAAATTCTTATTTCGTTCTTCTTGGAAATCAATTCTACTTTCTTTCGATGACAGTAAATATAAAAAAGTCATTCCTAAAGAATAGATATCAGAATCTCTAGATACTCTTTCAAGATTAATTTGTTCGGGAGGTGAAAATAGAGGGGTATGATAACTTCTGATTGTATTAGTTAAAATGGTTGTAGTAATAATTGCTATACCAAAATCTAGAACTTTTGCTATAGGCTTCTCTTCGCTATCTACAATTTTAATATTGTCTGGTTTGATGTCTCTATGAATAATATCTTTAGAATGGGCGTGACCTATACCATCAATAATCTGTAGGAATACATCTAGTTTGGTTTTTAAATCAACCCCATTATCAAAATAGTCTCTTATTTTTTCACCATCTAAGTACTCTAATACCAGATAAACAAGCTTATGACGATCTTCATAACCTTCTTCTATAAATTTAACTATGTTGCGGTGATTTAACCGTTTTAATGTTTGAGTTTCTCTTTCTAGAAGCTTAATAGTGTTTTCTTCTTCAGTCGAAAGAGTTTTAATAGCGTAGCGATCGCTAGAGTTTAATTTTGTAGCCAAATAAACAATACTGCTCCCCCCGTCACCAATTTTCGCCTTTATATCATATTTGCCGCCAAATATCTCGCCTTTCATTACAGTTTATTTTCATTAGCTTTTTAATATTTTAACATCAGTACAACACATTAAGTCAACTAGTTGTCAATTGACTATTCAAGGATTTAACTCTTTTTTTACATAAATCTTTACTCACAGGTTTATGTATTAAGGTATCAAAATTCTGTAGTAATTGAAACCATCACGAAGCTTGTCAAAATTCCTTAGCAGGAGTTTTAATGAAAATTAAATTGAGGAAAAGGATTGAACCAATGAGCTTGAAATACAATCTGTCAGATTTACCAACTGGAAGTGAATCAAGGCAGAGCCATGT
>NZ_JAYGIF010000059.1:0-92019 GCF_034931345.1 Pseudanabaena sp. CCNP1317
TGGCTTTGTTCTCTGATTTCGCAATCCGATTCTCTAACCGCGTCATGGTTGACTGACTTGCCAGTAGTTCCTCTTCTTCATCTATTGGCAACCGATTGCAGGCAATTTTTAAAATTGGGTCTTTTCTCAGCTGATTGCTATCGATGGCATCTTCATAGCCACCGGCTATTTGCAATACCCTTTGCTGGATTAACTGTTCCATGCTGTGTCTGATTTTATTCTGGTCTCGCTTATCCTCGATTCTCTCTGCCATCTCTTCGATAATTTTAACTTTCTCTTCTGCTTGTCTCACCAGCAGTATTCCACCTTCACTACTCAATTGTTCGCCACTAAACTTTACTTCTAGTCGCTTTTTTTTATAAAATTCGATCTTTGCTTCTTGATTACACTCTGTCATGAGAAAATACATCTATTATTATTCTGAAGAGCCTAATTCTAATAGCTTTTAGGCTCTTTTTCTTGTTCTCGTTCCCCTTGTCATGCATAATTCAGGTTAAATACTGCATCTCGACCATAGAACCAACGCCATTCTCCATTTACATGTCTGATCCGATATTCAAATTCGAGAATTTCATCATCTTGAGCCGCATAGATTTGGGTATGGTAAGAAGCCAATTTCTTTAAATCATCAGGATGAATTAAATTAGTAAACAAATTGGAACCCATCGATTGAATTTCATCGGGGGTGTACCCAAGAATAATCCCAATCTCACGATTAACGTAAATATTACGCTGTTCTTGGAGGTCGTACAAATAGAGAATATTCGGTGATGCATCGGCAATTTGTTGGATAAAACGCTGGCTTTCTTGCAATGCTGCTGTGCGTTCTTTCACCCTAGTTTCCAGTTCTTGATTCAAATTCTCCAGTGCATTCATGGCTCGTTCGCGCTCCAACTCAGCCGCCGCACGGGATGCAAATATCCGCAGTAGGCTTTCAGCCCACAGGGGATCTTGAATTGGCTGCTTATCAAGGATACATAAAGTCCCGATCGCTCGATTATGGCTATCCCGTAAAGCAATACCCAAATAGCTATCTACCCCCATACCCACAAGATCGCGATCCTCTGGGAACTGCTGCTGAAGAAAGCGATCGCAAAAAAACATCCCATCCTGTAAAGTACGTTGGCAGGGAGACTTTGCAAAATCGTATAAAAAATCGGTTTGCAATGTATCAGTTGTCCAAATAGCAAGGGTATGCAGCCGATCGCCTTCTACTTCTGTAACAACTGCATAGGAAACATTGAGCGCTTTAGCTATGTGACTAACTAAAGCTGGGAAAAAATCTTCACCTGTAACCGCAGAAGTACTCTCAATCAGATTTTGGAGAGCAGTTTCCATTTTCTTGCGTTGGGAAATATTGGTGCTAGTTCCCACAATGCGACAAATACGCCCTAAGGCATCGTAGATAGGATTTAGAGTGGTAATCCACCAAGTTGGTTGCCCCTTAAAAACTAGGCATTCCTCATAGGTAATCGAAGTTCCTGCTTGGACACAAGCTATATAGTTTTGAAGGACTTCCTTGGTGGGTGATTTCCCAGATATTTCTGCTGTCGAACGCCCCGTTAATCTTTCGGCGGCTGGATTAAAAGCAACAAGCCGAAAATCTCCATCCTCTAATACATCAACTGTAAAAATAGCCTGTTCCACACCTTCGTAGATTGTGCGTAAAAACTGTTCTCTATTTTGTAAGGATTCTTTTACTTGCTTAAGTGTGGTCAAATCATGGAGGCTCGTAACACCTGCGGTAATGGTGCTGTCGATTTTTTCGCTAATATCTCGGCTATCTTCGATATGGTCAAGTATAGATAAATCCTGATCCTCAAATCCTCCCTGCAAAACATTCTGGGTCAACAGATCGATTAAAGCATCTTGAGATAACACCCCAACAAGGCGATCGCCATCTAGTACAGGTAAATGATGAATTCGATATTGTTGATATATTTTGAGGACAGATGGAAAATCGATTAGGGCTGATTCTTGAATGGTAACAACCGAATCATGCATTACCGACTGTATCGATAAATTATCTAAAAGAACATGCTGAGCAATGGACTGAAAAATATCATGTTTGGTCACAATACCAACTAAACTAATTGCCTCAGACTCATGGTTGTTCCTAACTACCAAAACACAACTTGAGCCTGTTTTCTCCATAGAGGCGATCGCCGTTATGACTCCTGTGTCTACAGCAACTATCAACGGATCAAGGGCGATCGCCGATAGTAATTGTTTACGGAGGAGGAGACTTTTAGCGTTCATCGCTTTCACTTAATTCTAGGGATATTTAATCACTCACCTTACGCAGTTATAGCGATCTTAAATGGGTTGTGAGAGTGCGGGCGCACTCTCACAACCCATTTAAGATCGGGGTTTGTATGGGGGCGCAGCCCCTACAGAACAAGAATTAGATAGTCGCGATTTCCCCGTGGTTACCCTGATTGGCTAGCTGTAAGAGATTCCGCGTCTGCATTCTGCGTAACATCAATTAATTAGTAATTAATTACTAATTAATTACTAAATTAATCAGCCAAAAACGTTTGCATCACTGCGTTGATATAATTCTTTTTCTAAGTTTGACAGATTATAGGAGAAGATTTATTTTCTTTAGTAATTTTGGTAATCAAAACACCAATCTGCATTACAAAAATTATTTTTGATGAAAGATATCGATAAGCCCTAAAAAGACTAAAAAAAGGAAGGTACTGTTTATCAGTACCTTCCTTTTTTTAGTCTTTTAGAACGGGTTCGACGGGGCTCGAACCCGCAACTTCCGCCGTGACAGGGCGGTGCTCTAACCAATTGAACTACGAACCCAAATTTTTATGCTTAAACTTATTTCTAGAATTGCTTTTTACTAGCTGGGTTGCAGCTCGTTTTTTGCGTTTCTTTATTTAAGCGCTCCTTATTATGTAGATTTAAAAGGCGTTTGTCAATACTCTCAGCATATTTTTTAAAAACTTCTTCATAACCACCCAAAGAGCTTCGCAGAGTAAAGCTTTTTGGGGTTGCGATTTTGCCATTCCATCACCAGCGATCGCTATAAAACCTCAAAACATCGTAAAAAGACTGAAAAAGTCATTGCATTTACGCCCGTCCGTGATATCCTTTCACCCATTATTTGCCAGCTAAATTTGTCTATATAGCAGTTTTCATTTTGCCGTAGGCAAAATGAAAACTGCTAAACCTTAATGTAGTTGCCTTTTTGATTTGTAAAACAAATTTGCAAATCAATATGCCCTCATTTGCAAAACGCAATCGGATTTAATTGGTGTAGAGGTTTCCCATGAATTGCTTTAAGAGCGCAAACATTAAAGGTGTAAATATCGCGATCGCAACCACACTTTTGATGCAGATCACCAGTATGGCTCTACCAACAACATGGCGTTCAGTCGTGCCATCAGCGATCGCCTTACCTGGACAAACGCCCGATCAGGTCATCGACTGGATTAGAACACATCCAGTATTACGTCCATCGGCTGGCGAGCGGCTACTCGTGCGAAAAAGTGACACCCCATCAAGACGATTTCAATTTCAAGCTAGTGTAGTGCTACCGGGGATTGCCGCTATCCAAAAGGGCGACGCAAATTTGATTAGAAGTGAGCGGATTAGCTTTTTTGACATCATTAATGGGGTCACGCGATCGCGTCTAGAAGAAGCCCTGCGTTCTATTTATGGACCAGAGATTATGCGTGATTATGCAACGGCTAAACGGGTTTATGCATATCCAACGACCGCTATGGTGCTGCGATCACAAGCAAAAAATGCTTCTCCAATTCTCAGGGCTTTACAAGGAGAATTACGTCAAGGCAAAAAATACGGCTACTGGATCGAGCTATTGCAAAATGGTAGAGGTAGCGCCAATTCTGGGCAAATCACCGTATTTGAGTTAGATAGTCTTCCTAAACTTGAAGAAGAGTTAAGTAAACGTTAAATCCTCAAAAGAAAAGCCTCGCTTAGCGAGGCTTTTCTTTTGAGATTAAAGGAACCATCCGTAACTGTGTAAACCCTTACCGAGTAAATTTACGCCTAGATAGCAAGTCCAGACTACTAAAAGCCCTACACTAGCCAAAATCGCAGGCTTACGACCCTGCCATCCTTTAGTAATACGTGTGTGTAAATAAGCTGCAAAGACCAACCATGTGATCAAAGACCATGTTTCCTTCGGGTCCCAACTCCAATAAGAACCCCATGCTTCGTTTGCCCATACTCCGCCTGCAATAATACCAATCGTTAGCAGGGGAAATCCTAGCCCGATCGCTCGATAACTGAGATTGTCTAAAGTTTCACCAATGGTGAGACGACGCAATGATAGGGGCTTAGTTTTAGGAGCGATCGCCTCGGCAGTGATTGTGCCAGTATTGGCAGTTTGGAGATTACCTGAATTTAAAATACTGCCCATACTCTCAACCGCAAACGCGGCAAATGTTTCAGGGTTAGGATTATTCGTATTATTGCCATCGGCAACACTGCGAAGATTAGTACCAAATGAACTACCCTGTAGCACCACCTCTTGACCACGAGTGACGATCAAAAAGGCGATCGCCAAAATGCTACCCGTCATTAAGGCGGCATAACTCAAGAGCATGACGCTAACATGCATCATCAACCAGTTAGACTTCAGCGCAGGTACAAGGGGTTCTGACATCTGCATTCCAGAAGGCAAAGCAAGAGCAGCAAAAGCGGTGATTCCCATCGCCATCGGTGAAGTGAAGGCTCCGACTAGACGCTTAGCATTGTCATTGGCGCTTTTGTTGCCGATCCGATTAACGACAATATGCATGGTGGTAATGCCCCATGCTAAGAAAAATAGCGATTCATAAAGATTGCTCAGTGGGAAATAGCCTGCATCAATCCAACGCGCTCCCAGTAATGTAGCAATACAGAGATTAGCGATCGCCATGCCTGCATTACCAAGCGATCGTAAATATGGCAAATTGGGAAATGCGACATGCACCCAGAAAACGAGCATGGTCGCAAAGAGGACGGCAAATGATGAGTTGTCCAGTAAGTTCTGAAGCGCGACGAGTTGCATTCAGGCAATTCTCCAGCAATTTTGAAAAGTTTATATGTTTTGTTTTTTAAAACTGCATTTAGCGTTTATCAGTCTAGTGAAGTACGGGTTTGTTTCCCCGCCGAAGGCGGGGAAACAAACCTTTGTACCTCGCTTGCTCGACAAACGCCATATTCTATGCAATTTCATTGTATAGCAATCCAAAACCCAAAAAGATAAAGGCGGCGCATCGCGCCGCCTTTATCTTTTTGGATGGCGACAGTTATAATTTTGTTCATGACCTTAAATTACCGATCTCTTCCCTCACAACTACCTAATCCCAATGCATTTGGTGTGATAGTCGCACTCCACGGCTGGGGCGCAAACTGTGATGATCTGATCTCCCTTGCGCCTATGGTTGGACTCCGCAATTATCAATGGATTTGTCCTGAGGCTCCCTTTAACCATCCGATGCCCAATGGCAAAATGTGGTACGACCTCCAAAGCCTTGATGCTGAAGGTTTAGCCAAAAGCTGCGAACTGCTCAGCCAGTTTCTCGAAGATTTACCAGCGATGACAGGGATACCTCTAGAGAAAACATTTTTACTAGGTTTTTCTCAAGGTGGAGCCATGACCTTAGATGTGGGCTTAGTATTTCCCTTAGCAGGATTAATTGCTCTAAGCGGTTACTTGCATATCACAGAAGAAGAATTACAAGAACTTACAGATGTATCATTTCCGCCTATTTTGATCGCTCATGGTACGCAAGATACAGTTGTCCCTATCAGTGTGGCTCGTAATACAAAAGAGGTCTTTGATCGTCTGGGTGTAACCGTAGAGTATGAAGAATACGAGATGTCCCACGAAATTCGTCCTGAAACCTGCGATCGCATTCAGCAATTTATCCTAGAGCACCAAGCCAACTAAAGCGATCCTAAATGAGTTGGAAGATTTGGAGTGTTGTGAGAGTGCGCCCCTTTGGGGCGCACTCTCACAACACATTTAGGGTTGCTATAGCAGCTAAGCAAGATAGGGCATGTCCTTTTTTGTTGCTATTTGTTTTTATTTGTTTTAACGTCTAGTCAATTTTTGATATGACAGTGTATTGTTAAGATCGAAATAAGAACTATATAAGGAGATATTGTATGAATCTTTCAGATGCTCAAGTTTTTACAGCATTGGTAGTTGCACTGTTCCCCGCAGTATTGGCAGCTCTATTGGGTTCTGCGCTTTCTAACTCGTAGTCCAATTCCCAGTCCTCATAATATCTCTCATAATATCTATTTTTACAGCCTAGAGGTTGCGAATGGTTGCCAAACGAGACTTATCTCCACATTTTTCAACACCTAAACAAGCCCCGCGATCGCAGGGTAAGTACAGGCGAAATGATGTTGTGAATATGTATTCACGCAGCAACCATTCTGCCTCTAGCAATCTTGCATCTTTTAATGGCGCTAGTGACTACAGTGAAGCAGTTGCTCAGAATGTCCAACGTAAAAGAGAAAAATATTGCCGAACTAAAGCAACTGAGTCAATCATTGTCATTGCCGTGAACTTAGCTTTGTCTCTTGCGGCGATCGCGGCGATTACTAAATTACTTCCCTATCAGTCCTCACAAAAAGATCGTCTCGACGAGATTACAACAGAGGTAAACTCGACCGAGCAAAGGGTTAAGGGTCTACGAGAAAAATTACCCCAAACTTTAAATTCTGGGAAGAATCAGGAAATGTTACTGAGAAAACAGGGTTGGATCAAAAATAATCAAGTGACGATTAAGCTACTCGATCCATCTGAAGTTGCCTCACCAAATAGTGATGGCGTAATGCCTAGTACTACCACAGCTCAAAAATACAACAACCGTCAAAAGCCATAAATAAAGAGCCGTGCAAAGCGCGGCTTTTTATTTATGGCTTTCTAACTCAATTAAACGAATTGCCAATAAAATTTCAGCTAACGTTCTTTGCCAAGCATAATACCAACCTGCCCAACCATCCAAAATTCCACCCTTGAGAATTAAGCAGTAAAACAAAATTACAATTGGCGCAATCACCTTTTGCTTGCGAAGGCGATCGCCAAAACTTAATTTGCTACTTGGTGTTGTTAATAATTTCTGAGCTTCAATTGATAA
The DNA here is from genome assembly GCF_034931345.1 of Pseudanabaena sp. CCNP1317. Taxonomy (NCBI): domain Bacteria; kingdom Bacillati; phylum Cyanobacteriota; class Cyanophyceae; order Pseudanabaenales; family Pseudanabaenaceae; genus Pseudanabaena; species Pseudanabaena sp. CCNP1317. Next base: position 7,119 of record NZ_JAYGIF010000059.1, read on the forward strand.
ATACCGATCTTGAGACTGTAACCAGCGACTTAATGGCTTGCGATCGTCATGGCTTATATATCCAGCTAAATACCCAGATTCTCCAACAATTTGAACTCGATGAGCATGTCCATCTTCTATATAAATAGCTTTGTCTTTGCGGTATAAAACTTTGCGGGGAGGTAGTAGAGTTCCACGTAAAGGTTGACCAAACACACAATATTTAAATTTAGCAAAGTACGCATCTTTAGTTAGGCGATCAGTTAATAAACATAACTCTTCAATCAATTCAGCACTAAGAAGATAATCTGCATCTAATGAAAGTATCCATTCAGTCCTAACTTGTGATATTCCATAATTACATTGCTCTGCAAAATGATCAAATTGACGCTGAAAAACTTCCACTTGTGGATAATTATTCACAATCTCCAGAGTTTTATCATCACTAAAGCTATCGATTATAACTATTCTTTCTGCCCATGTTAATCGCTCTAATGTTCTGCCAATATTTAAAGATTCATTGTAAGTAAGAATTAATGGCGTGATTTGTTCTAGCATTTTAACGTTGCGATTTAATAGTTCTTGTGGCGTAGCGAAGCTATATCACAAAAATCTAACTCTCCATTTTTAACCAGCTAAATATAACTTCAACTGTTAGCTCTAAAGGAATTATTTCTAAACTTGGTAAGCGATCGCTATTTGCCATTAGTATAGGCTGTTGATTTGGCTGAAACACAAGAATACTGCGATCGCTAGGATCAAGAAACCATCCTAATTTGCTGCCATGCTGAAGACTATGCAAAATCTTACCGATAACTTTGTTAGCATTCTGATCAGGCGAGAGAATTTCAATGATCCAGTCTGGTGCAAGATTAAAGTTATCAGGAATTTCACCATCTGCAAGAAATGGAATATTCCGCCATTCAAAAACTGCGATATCTGGCACAATTGAACTACCATCAAAGGTACATCTTAGCTCTGGGAAAGCATAGGCAAGTTTTGGCAATTCAGAAACTTGATTAATTTCTTGGCAAAGTTTACCTTGTAATCTACTGTGCCGACCTTTTGGCATAATTTTTTGAGTAACCTTATTATTAATATATTCGCTAGCAGGTTTAGTCTCTGGCAATTGCAGAAACAGATCTAGAGTAAGAGTTTTAACAGGTGTTGCAATCATAGTTTAATCATAGTAATAAAATTCTAAAAGGATGCCAAAACTAACATAGACTTCCATAAATAGGGGAATCTACCAGCAAACTCAAATTGATAATTGTTAAATCCTTCTGTAATTAGCAACTTTGTTAGAGTCTTTACAGAAAAGAACTTGATATGTCCACCATCCCATAGCACAGTAAAATGATTATCCATTTTACCAGTTAGAGCAAGAGCTAGATTCTTAAAGTATCCATGATAAGGCGTTGTTAAAATCAATAATCCATTAGACTTTAAACATTTCTTAGCAGATTTAATTAGCTCTCTTGGATATGCTAAATGTTCAATGACTTCAGCAGAGATAACAATATCAAAATCTCCTCCTAAATCAGAGTATGGAATATCATATAAATTGGCATGAATAAATTTGCATTCTGGAAAGCTATTAATTGCAGTAGTAAATCCTGACAGGGATTCTTCAATTCCCACAACTTCATAGCCTTCTTTAGCAATTAAGTTACTTAAGCTTCCATTCCCACAACCTATATCTAATACTCGTAGCTGTCTATGCTCATTTGTCTTGATTTTACTCAATAGTTTTTTTAGAGCAGGAAAAATATAATGATGATGATGACCAGATTCAGCAGTTTTATAGAAGTATTCGCAAGTTGAGTTTGTATTCATCATTTGACATAGTTGATATATAGCGTTTATCAGTCTGGTGAAGTACGGGTTTGTTTCCCCGCCTTCGGCGGGGAAACAAACCTTTGTACCTCGCTTGCTTGAAAAATGCTATATGTGGTGATTAGCTTTTGAGCTATTTTATCCCAAGCATAATGATCAGCAATATATTGCTGGGCGCGATCGCCTTTTTGTTTAGCAATGTGGGGATGCTCGAAAAAATCTTGAATTGTAGAAGCGATCACATTAATCTCTAATTTAGTAACATAACCGATCGCCTGTTCTTGTACCATCGTCGCGATCGCGACTCCATCGGTAATCAACACAGGTGTACCAGATGCAAGAGACTCGATCGCCGCAATACCGAAATTCTCAGAATGAGAAGTAAGTGCAAATAAATCTGCACCTTGGAGATATAAATTTTTGGTTTCACCTTCCACAAAACCGACTAAATGCGTTCGCTCTCTTAGACCATGAGTTACTAACAAATCTTGAATCTGTTGTACATAGATAGGTTCGCCACTTCCTGCGATCACTAAGGCAAAATTGTATTCTTTTAATTTACTAAGTGCCGCAATCAAGTATTCCAATCCTTTTTTAGGATGGATGCGAGACATAAAGAGAAGAATAGGAAAGCGATCGGGGATTTGCAGAAGTTTGCGGACTCTCTCTTGAGCATCAGAAATTAGATCTGGAACCTTTACTCCATGAGGCAAGACAAAACTAGGAATATTGAGCTTCAATAGATTGAATTCTTCTAGTTCCTGTTGAGCCGTGAAATGGAGTGCTTGACTATGCAATAAATTAGAACGTTCAATCAACTTCAAATATATTTGTTTGCGTACCTTACTTTGCTGCATCGACCATGTACAGAGTTGTCCTAAAGGACGATTGATGTAAGGAACTTTTTTAATACGGGCGATCGCCATGACAATTGTCGAAGCATAGGAAAAAATTGCATGGACATGAACTAGATCATATTCAGTAATGTGTTGCCATAGCCAAGTTGTCAGCGATCGCGAAAAGGCAAACTCTCGCACCGCATGTATATTTGGCGAAAACCGAGGAAAGAAACGAATCGGTACATGCCCATACTCAGCTAACTGATTGGTAAGTTCATATAGAGGTACATCTAGTAAATCTTTGCCATTGTCATTAGTAGTTGCTATTTCCGCATCTACTCCTTGCGATCGCAAAGCGCTCACCATTTCAATCACCGCTTGGCTAGGACCACCGCGTACTGTTGCTACAGAGGGAATGATATGGAGAACTTTCAATTTATGCACTCGGTTGAATTGTAATTAGCCCGCGCATCCCTGCTTCCGAATGACCAGCGATCGCGCAATGTAACTCATAGGTCCCAGATTTGATGGGGATAAAAGTCCATGCAGCAGTGGTATTTGGGCGTAGTTCGAGTTCGCGAATATTGCCTTTAACTTCCACGTTACCCGCGACGACATTTTGTGTCCAGATCGCATCAGCAAAATCTTTGCTCGTGAAGTAATGTTTCAAGCCGCTAGAATTGTTCAGTAACAACTTGTAGCGTTTGCCCGACTCAAAGGTGAAGCGATCGGGAATAAATTTCAGTTCATTAGCAGTGTTACTCAGACTGACTTTCACCTCGATCGCCGTTTGTTTGGTGAAATCCACTGATGCAATTTTGATTGGTGTATTGGTTGGTGCTGCGATCGCCAAATTGGGACTAATAACCAAAAAGCTAATCACAAATATCCAAATACTCAAAACTTGGCTAAAAATTTTGAAACTGTGGCGCATATGGCTCTCTCTCAAAAAACTAACAGAATTTAGGACTCAGCAATTTAATTTTTGTATCGCGGCTTTGCCGCGATACAAAAATTAAGCCATGACCATGCCGCCATCGACATTAAAGACTTGTCCAGTAATATAAGCCGCCGCAGGGTCAGCCGCTAGGAATCTCACCATTCCTGCAATTTCTTCAGGTTGACCATAGCGACCAAGGGGAATAAATTTGAGAATATCGTCGATATTCTTGAGATCTGCGGTCATATCTGTAGCAATGAATCCGGGGGCTACTGCATTCACAGTAATGCCACGGCTTGCCATTTCCTTAGCAACGGTTTTAGTAAAGCCAATTACTCCAGCCTTAGCGGCACTGTAGTTTCCTTGTCCGGGGTTACCCATTTGCCCAGCGACGGAGGCAATATTAATAATGCGACCTGATTTTTGCTTGAGCATCACTTTGGAGACAGCACGGGTAGCAAGAAATACGCCTGTCAGGTTGAGGTCGATTACGGCTTGCCAGTCTTCTAGCTTCATCCGCAGCAAAAGGGTATCGCGAGTAATGCCAGCATTATTCACCAAAACATCTATGCGTCCCCATGCATCGATCGCGGATTTGAGTAAGCTCTCCACTTGTGCTTCGTGGGACACATCGGCATGAAAGGCGATCGCCTCACCACCTTTGCTCTTAATTTCGGCTACAACTTCTTCGGCGGCGCTAGCAGAACTGGCATAGTTAACCACGACTTTTGCACCTTCAGCCGCAAGTGCAACGGCGATCGCACGTCCAATGCCCCTAGATGCACCTGTAACGATCGCCACCTGACCTTCTAAAAATCCCATGCTTATATTAAAAACTCCATAATTAATTTTTGATGGTATGTACTGCGATTGGCTAGGTACATATCAAAACTTATGTAAGCTTATAACAATCTAAAGCCCTGTTCGTCACAGTCGCGCAGGGTACTTTTGTGGACACATCTATGAACTTTTAATGCTGGTGCGATTGCTATTCCCAGAAATCAACATTCAGCATCGTGTCAATGTCGTTTCCAAACTGCCATTGATCAGGAAATTGATACCCCTTTTTTGAATATTCCTTTTGTACATTTCGCAATGCAGCACGAAAAGCAACGTCAAAAGTATCATCCCACAAGGTTTTTAAACTCGGTGAGTCAGCAAGGACAAACTCGATCTCAGTTCTTTGCTCAGTGATAGTATTTTCCCAACCATTGAAACAGTCAGGCATATCGACATATATACGTTTGAGCAAATGTGCAAGCAAGGTTGTTAAGCGGCTTCTTATCTCCTTTTTCTCCGACTTACCCAAACTCTCAATCTCCTCTATTAAATTTTCTAAGTCCACATGAGCAAAGTCCCTAGTCTTTAGCTTCGCTACGGTGTCGTGAGTCCAGAGTAAATAGTCAGACTCATATAGAGATTTAGCAACGATTGTTAGTGTCATCTATTTTGCTCCCTTCTGCACAATCATTGAGTGCGATCACTTAATTGGCAATGTGTTCTATTTTATAGCAACGTCAAGTTTTGCTTAGTGCAAGAAGTGATAAGTGGCGCAAAGCGCCACTTATCACTTCTTGTGCACTAGCTATGCACTTTAGGTAATCCCTTGCAATGCTTGGATTGCTTGTTGTGTCCGCTTGATCCATTCGGCATCACGATTTTCTTCGTATAGCTTTAAAGCCTCTTGGTAAGAGCGAATTGCATTACTTACCTCACCCTTAAGCGTATACAAAGCGCCTAGCCCGAAATGTGCCTTCGCAAAGGTAGGATTTAAAGATAGAGCCTTGAAATAGGCAGCTTGAGCTTCGCCAAGGCGACCGCGATCAGCATAAGCTAACCCTAAACTGGTGTAGTCCACCCATAAATCTTCTTTACCAATCGCAATGGTTTTCTGAAAAGCATCAATCGCTTCGTCACTATTGCCCTGAGAGCGCAATAAATTGCCAAGATTGCTATAAGCCACAGCATTCTTTGTATCAATGGCGATCGCTTGACGAAATGCAGCAACTGCCTCAGAAGTACGATTTTGATCAGACAAAACCCGTCCAAGATTATTGTAAGCGGCTGCATATCTAGGGTTAATCGTGATCGATTTCTCATAGGCGGCGATCGCCCCTTCGAGATCGCCTTGACGACGTAGAGCCAGCCCTAGCCCGTTGAAGGTACTAGCAACTCTCGGATTTAGTTCAGTACTGCGTCTAAAGGCTTCGGCTGCTTCAGGAATATTTTCCTCACGCAATAGAGCGCTACCTAGAGCCGCATAAATATCGGCATTACGGGGATCTTGTTGGGCAGCTTTGCGGAATGTGGCGATCGCATTGGGGCGATCATTTGACTGGTTATAAGCCAAGCCAAGATTGTAATGAACATTCGGGAAATTCGGATCAAGCGTAGTTACCCGCTTATAAGCATCAATTGCGCCTGTATAGTCACGATCTTCATACAGCGAGATCCCTAGGGCAAAATGGGCAACCGCATACTGGGGCGCAAGCTCGATTGCCTTACGATAAGCAGCGATCGCCTCTTGGCGATTACCTTGCCGACGTAGTACTGTACCTAGACCATTGTGAGCAAGGGCATATTTCGGATCAAACTCTATAGCCTTGCGAAAAGAGGTAATTGCTCCCTGAAGATTATTTTTACGCTCGTGGGCTAACCCCAAATTGTAATAAACAGGGGCAAGATTCGTATCCGCTTTACTAAGCTGAATAAACTGGTCATAGGCTTCGATCGCCCCATTGGCATCACCCTTTTGATACAGGGCTATCCCCAGACCATAATAGGCAGGCGTATAACTTTTATCGATTAGAATCGCTTGGCGGTGAGCTTCGATTGCACCTTGAATATCCCCCTTTTGGCGCAACGTCACACCCAAACCATAGTAAGCAGGCACTAACTCTGGACTCGCAGCGATCGCTTGACGATAGAGTGTCAGGGCGCGATCAAGTTGATTTTGTTCCCTTAACGAGTTAGCTCTTTCTACCAACTTAAGTGGTGTGTTGGCTAGTGGATCGCTCTGGGAAATTTGAGTCGTTTGATTAGGTGATGTTTGAGCTAAGGCGATCGGGTCAAGAGCAGGAGCGAAACTACACATTAGCGGGAAAAAGCCCACTAATGCGATCTTCGTAATTGCGGTTTTGATCATAGTTAATATTGCTTATAGCTTGTTTCTGCCAAGAGAAGTTATGAGTTAGTAAGTAGCTAGGCATAAGTCAACTAAAAACCTAGAAAGCTGTCCCGCCCGCGTAGCGGGCGGGACAGCTTCTGGTTTTAGGTTTTAATTATGGTGAGCTACTTAAAAGCAGAAATGATCATGAGCAGTAGATTGAAAAATTAGAAAAACAAATTAAAAGAGCTGAGTCTTGATCCATCACACCACATCAATGACTTTAGCAAGGAAACTTATCAAATTGTGGATTTCAATTATTTATCGTATTTGCAATGTTGCCTTAAGCTGATGCGTCGAACGGCTTAAATTTCTTATAGGGAGCGCTTTGCGCTCCCTATAAGAAATTACTGATTAAACAAACCCTAAAATTTTGTGAAATGTCTGCAAAGTAAACATTTCACAAAATTTTGGGGCTTTTAAATTGCAGCGCGAAGCGCTGCAATTATTTATCTACCCATACGATGGTTCTCGCCTCTACACCATTATTTTTAAGAACACTCGCGATCGCCCCACTCACATCGCGATCTAAGCCCAAATTCCATCTTGCCTGAAAATCTTGATAGGACAGAGCATAGGTTTGACTATTGGTATCTGTGTAATAAATTTGTTGGCTTACTGGATCAGCCCCCGTCACAACGATCCAGTGCAAATAAGGGATTGAGCCGATATAGGGCATGGATAAACCGCCAACTCGCACCAAAGCGATCGCAGGTTTACCCGATCGCACTAAATTAATCAGCCGATTAAAACTAGTCTTTGGAGATTTTTTAACGCGATCACCTTCCCAACGCTGCATGACCTGTTGCAATGTCTGCGGCGGTGTGCCTGTTCGCACCTCAATCCATTGGTTATTCAAAGGATTGCGAAATTTTTGCGGCAAAAATAGTTTTTTGTCCGTCGCGGCTCGAACTGTTGCATAGTTAACATCATGCCCGTAATAACGTAATATCCGCGCCGCCGAATTAGGTCCACAACTCCAGCCGTCATTTTGTGCGCCTGTATCGGGCAGTTGAATTGGTTGAGATGAGCCACTGGTAGCAGCAACTAAATCCTGAGGTTGATCCTGAGTTTTTTTTGATGCGCCATGGGGACGATTGAGTGTGGTAATTGCTGACATTGCTGGCGTGACTGTTACGGCGATCGCGATAGTGGCGATCGCAAGTGTAGAATTTTTTAAAAAACCCATAAAACCTCGCATGGACTTTTCGGTATTTTTACAGCAGTTTTTAAATGGCTTGTCGATAGGCAGTGTTTACGCCATCTTTGCCCTCGGCTACACATTAGTATTCTCGATTTTAGGAATCATTAACTTTGCCCATGGTGCAGTGTTTACGCTCGGAGCCTATTTTACCTATGTACTGTGCGGCGGTGCGTTTGGATTTAATGGACTCCTTGCCAACTTATCTTTACCCAAAGAACTACATTTACCTTTTTTTGTTGCCATTTTCATCAGCAGCATCCTCGCAGGAGGAGTAAGTGTCCTAATCGAGCGCGTCGCCTTCCGACCTTTACGCGATCGCCACGCTGACCCCTTGCTTACCTTAGTTTCTAGCTTGGGCGTAGCCGTAGTCATCGTCAATACAATCCAATATCTGGTGGGAGCAGAAAGCTATAACTTCCCTGCCAATATTTACGGTAGCTTGCCCCCAGCGATAAATTTCGGCACAATCGATAAACCAATCAACATTCGCACCGTCCAAATTGTCATTTTTGGAGTGTCAGGACTAATTTTAGCAATTCTCACCTATGGGATTAATTTCACCAAGCTGGGCAAAGCTATGAAAGCCGTGGCTGAAGATGCAGTTACTGCTAGTCTTTTGGGCATAAACACCGACTTTTTTATTCTGCTTACCTTTTTCGTCTCAGGTTTTTTAGGTGGTCTCGCAGGAACTCTAGTTGGCTCCAGTGTCAGTATTTCTGGCCCCTATTTTGGGATTGGCTTTGGATTAAAAGGACTAGCCGTAATTGTCTTAGGTGGGCTAGGCAATATCCCTGGAGCCGTCGTTGGTGGCGTTATCTTAGGGCTAGCTGAGTCCTTTGTCCCCTCCGATCAGTCAGCCTATAAAGATGCTGTAGCTTTTGCTTTACTGTTTATCGTCTTACTTGTACGCCCCCAAGGACTGCTTGGCAAAACTTTTGTTCAGAAAGTGTAGAACCCATAGATGCGCTGTGGCGCATCTATGGGTTCTAACAAGAATGTGAGTTCGATATCGCCATTTGCGTCGTGCTTCGCACGACGCAAATGGCGAAAAATGGTAAGAATCGCTTAGCGATTCTTACCATTTTTCGCTTTTGTCGAACTGACGTTAACAAGAAATATTTTTTTCCTTTGAGTTTCATTTACTTTTATGTAGTAGCAAAAACTCCGTGCGAAGATAATTAAAGACTGTATTCTGCATCACAGACTTCAATTATTTTTTAAATAATACCAAATCTAAAAATGGCTACGCCTTTTTTAGATTTAAAAACCCTTGCTGGGTTTGTTTTTTGATTCACGAAAGCGTTGTAACACTTTCGTGAACAGGTATAAGTTCCAGCTTAAATAAGTTCAAGTCATTGGGCAGATCACTGAATTTATCAAACAAATTATTTAGCAAAAACCTATACAGAGAGTTTGGTTATGTTGCAATCACTGTACTACTCCATCGGCGCTATTCAAGACGAAGCAAGACATTTGCTCGAAAGCGGAAGACTTACACGGAGTCAACCAATTCATACTCTTTGTCGCTTCTTTCGCGATCGCGAATGGTGTCAGATCGAACGAGAATTAGAAGATCATCAATATCTGTTACGCGATCGCATTTGTGATTTAGTTAGCCGTGAGTGTTGGCAAAATGATTAAGTAAGTACAAAAGTAAGTTAGGTACTTTGCCCACCTTATTTTGTACGGATACTAAATTAAGAAATGGCATAGCCATTTCTTAATTTAAAAACCCTTACTGGGTTTGGTTTTTAATTCATAGAAGTGTGACAACACTTTCGTGAATTGGTATTACTTGATGAAATACTAGTCTTTAACAGCACAAAAGTTATACAATCTGACTAGGTTTAGCCATATTGCTAGCCATGTAAGCATCAATGGAGGTAATTCAAACCATTGGCGAGTCAGCAAGAGCAAAAACTGAGTCGAGGCGTGAACCTAATCAATCGCCTGAAAAAATTTGTTGACCAATCTGCTAATATGCTGAACTTAGATGAAGATGTGGCAATAGATAGGGGCATGACTCAAATTATTAAGTCGGCGGTAATGGTAATTGGTGGTGGAGAGGATAAAGTCCAAGACCGCAAAATTCTCAAAGCCTTTGTAGAAAATTCTGGTGGCTCCCAAGCTCGCATTGCTATAATTCCATGCGCCTCAAGAGAACCTGACATTATTGGACGAATTTACCACGATATTTTTACTGAACTCGGCGCAAGTGCAGTAGAAGTACTAGATATTCGTGAGCGTCCTCGTGATGATTATCCCGAAGCAGAGGCTTTAGTAGATCGGTTTACAGGCATATTTATGACTGGCGGCGACCAACTGCGTCTTTGCGGCTTGATTGCTGATACCCCCTTTGCGATCACGATCGCCAAGCGAATTGATGAAAAGCGTCTAGTTTTAGCTGGGACAAGTGCAGGTGCAGCCGCAATGGGCTATCACATGATTTCTGGAGGCAGTAGTGGCGAGTCTCCACATAAGGAACTGGTCAATATGAGTACTGGCTTAAGTATCCTGCCTGAAATCATCGTTGATCAGCACTTTCATAATCGTAATCGGATGGCTCGACTGATGACGGCGATCGCCGCACATCCTGACAAAATTGGCATTGGTATCGATGAAGATACGGTGGCTATTTTTGAGCCAAACAATACCATGCGTGTTTTGGGACGTGGCACTGTCACCGTAGTCGATCCAGGTGAAGTTTCCTATAGCAACCAACTATGGGTTAGTGGCACGGCTCCATTAACAATCCATAACTTGCGTGTGCATATTCTTGCCGCAGGATGCAAATATCATATGCTCAAGCGCATTCCTATAAGTCCATCGGTATAACAAAAAAGGCTCGCAAAGCGAGCCTTTTTTGTTTACTTAGTCCATTCTCCCGCTTCTGGGTTATCCACAATTGACTTTAAGCCTTCTAATGTCGAAGGCAGCGATCGCGGGTCCATAAACATCACTTTGCTACTGCCACTTGAGCCGATGGTTGTACCCATTGAGATATAGCTCTGGGCTAGCAAAAATTGCAGTGCTTCCTGAGATTGAGGATTGCCCTTCATCGACTGCAATAGTACTTGCATCGCCTGAGATGTACCTTGGGCTTTAAGAACCTGCTCTTGACGTTCCGCCTCAGCACGCAAAATACGTGACTGCTTCTGCCCCTCTGCCTCTAGAACCGCCGATTTCTGAGAAGCTTCAGCATTTAATAACTGTGCCTCAGCTAAGCCCTTTGCCTGATTAACGGCCGCTTCGCGTTCGCCTTCAGAGTTGAGAATCGCTGCCCTTTTTCTGCGCTCTGCGGTCATTTGCATTTCCATAGCTTCCTGCACAGCTTTAGCAGGTAAGATGTCGCGCAACTCCACCCTTGTTACTTTCACGCCCCAAGGATCGGTGGCATCATCGAGGTCTCGCAACAGAATTTCATTGATTTTGTTTCTGGCTGTGAATGTTTCATCAAGCTCTAATCGTCCCAACTCTGAACGAATTTGGGTCAATACAATATTTGCCATTGCTTGACGCAAGTTTTCTACACGATAAAAAGCTTTTTCCATATCCACAATTCGCCAATAAATCACAGCATCGGCGGTAATTGAGACGTTATCGCGGGTAATACATTGTTGTGGTGGAATATCTAGTACCTGCTCTTTGATTGAGCCTTTGTAGCTTACACTGTCAATAAAAGGCAAGATAAAGTGGGGGCCAGCAGGCAGTTTGCGTTTGTATTTACCAAAGGAGGCCACCAATGCTTCTTCACCTTGGTTGACTATTTTAAACGATGAACTGCCGAGCCCAAAGAAGACACCAGCACCGATTACAAAGCTAAAAAGTATGTCCATAATGTTTTTCCATCGTTGCTTGAAATCACTTTAATAATAGCGCGTTCAATCTACGAGAGGCGATCGCTTGTGTATCAAGAATAGTAAACTTGTAGAAATATCTGCATTTCAAAAAATCGATTTTTATAGTGTCAATTGCTGGCGGCTTATAGATATTTGACTAAACAAACAAGAGTTTTTTGAAAGTGATACTAAGCTACACTTTCAAAAAACTCTTGTTTTGGGGTAAGTGCAAAGCACTATAGAGGGGGCTTACAAAACGATATAGTAATTTAGACCAAACCATTGCCATAGCAAAAACATGGATGCAACATCAACAATCAAAACTATTTTGCAAGAAAAAATCGGCGCAACAATTGTCGAAATTGAAGATCGTAGTGATTTGCATAAACACCATCAAGGACGGATGAATGCCCCAGTTGGCAGTGGTCATTATGACGCGATCGTGGTTGCTGCTAGTTTTGCTGGCAAAACGATGATGCAACAGCATCGCATGGTCTATGAAGCCTTATCCGATCAGATGCAAACTACAATTCATGCACTATCGCTCAAAACTTATACGCCTGAACAATGGCAGCAAATTTAACTTTAATAGAAGAGTTCACGCTATTGCTTCTATTAGGATTTCAATTTGTTGGTCATAGAAATGTTGTAGGAACTTGTTAAATGGAAAATGCTAAAAGCTCTGAACTAAAAAAATCTGATCCAAACAATGCAACTAACATTGTCAAAGATAGGGGTGGAAATCCCTTGTTATATAAAATGTTCAAGTGGTTGGTAGTTAGACCACTGCTGTATTTGTTTTATCAAGAGCGAATTTATGGTGCTGAAAATGTGCCACTCACTGGTCATCTGATCGTCGTCAGTAATCATGCTAGTGACTTCGATCCTCTCATCGTTGGTAGTTGTATGGGTCGTCCTGTCGCTTTTATGGCAAAAGAAGAATTATTTGAAATACCTGTGCTAAGTCAAGCAATTCAAGCGTTTGGTGCTTATCCTGTGAAACGGGGGGCAGGCGATCGCGCCGCCATTAGAGCCGCGATCGCTTCCATTGAGAAGGGATGGGCAACGGGTATTTTTTTGCAGGGGACACGCACATTAGATGGAAGGGTGACAGAACCAAAATTAGGAGCGGCGATGATTGCGGCAAAGACTCAAGCTCCATTTTTACCGATTAGTATTTGGGGAACGGAAACAATTTTACCGAAGGGAGCAAAGTTCCCGAAGTTATTTCAACCTGTTACCGTCAGGATCGGGGAGCTAATTCCACCACCTGAGGCAAGCGATCGCCAGACTCTTGAGGCTTACACTCAAAAATGTGCGGATGCGATAAATGCTCTCCACGCATTAGGAAGATGAATAAAAAGGGTTCGCAAAGCGAACCCTTTTTAGGGCTTATAGAATATGTATTTTCAGGAAGTTGGTTCCTCCCTGTATGCCCATCGGGATACCACCAATAATCAAAATGCGATCGCCTTTTGCCGCAATATTTCGCTCTAATAAACAAGACTCTACCTGTTGCAGAACCATCTCGAAGGAACTCACCTCTTCATCGACTAGTAAAGGCTTTACCCCCCAAACTAAGTTCAGCCGATGATAAACATTAATATTGGGAGTGATGGCAATGATTGGGGTTTTGAGACGTTCTTTAGAAGCGAGAATTGCGGTATAACCAGTAGCTGTGAAGGCAACAATACAGCGAAAATCAATCACATCAGAAATCACATGCAGTGCTTCACTAATGGCATGAACTTCGTCGGTTCTGGATGCAGGATAGTTAGTGAAAACAGCGTCTTTCTCGACTTCCGCCGCGATTCTGGTCATCATTTCCACTGCTTGCACAGGATATGCGCCCACTGCCGACTCGCCTGAGAGCATTACTGCATCAGTACCATCCATAATTGCATTGGCGACATCGCTCGCCTCGGCTCTAGTGGGACGTGGATTCTGAATCATGCTCTCTAGCATTTGCGTAGCTGTGATTACAGGAATACCACTTTCGTTACAGCGTCGAATAATATGCTTTTGGATCATCGGAACTTGTTCTGGTGGCATTTCCACGCCCAAGTCACCCCGCGCCACCATAATCCCATCGACAACGGCAAGAATTTCTTCCAGATTGACGATCGCCTGAGGCTTTTCGATTTTGGCAATAATTGATACTGACTTTCCATATTCAGTAATCAGATCTTTAAGTAGTTTCACATCGGCTGCTTGTCTGACAAAGCTAAGTGAAATCCAATCCACGCCTTGCTCTAAACCAAATGCAAGATCTTGCCGATCCTTATCGGTCATGGATGGCAAGCGCAAATTTAAACTAGGAAAGTTTACGCCCTTGTGACTAGTGAGTATTCCACCTTTGACTACTTCACAATGGACAGCATTACCCGATAGTCCACTGACGCTCAGTTCAAAGATGCCATCAGCTAATAGAATCTGTGTGCCAATGGTAGCCTCTTCGGCAATATAGGCATAATCAATGGCGATCGCATCAGCATAAATAGGTTCTAACTGCTGAAACTGATCCATTGGTACGAGCGTGATAAATTTGCCTTCAATTAGCTCAATTCCTGTAGCAGGCAAATTACCAACCCGAATTTTTGGTCCTTGTAAATCTTGTAAAATCGTAATCGGAATATCTAATTCTTCTGATACTTCACGGATCATGGTGATGGTTTGGGCATGATCAGCATAACTACCGTGGGAAAAGTTCAGCCTTGCCACTCTGACACCTGTCTCGACCATCTTGCGGAAGACTTGAGGCGATCGGCTTGCGGGTCCAATGGTGGCAACGATCTTGGTCAAATGTTGAGGAATTGCCATACAACTCAAGGGTTAGAAATTTCTACGTTTCCAAATCTAGCTCTAGTTCTCTTTAATCGAAAGGTGAAATTGAACATATATAGCAATGTAAGTTTTGCAAACCTAAGAAGGGAGTGGCGGCGCTTCGCGCCGCCACTCCCTTCTTAGGTTTTATCTCCTAATAGCGCTTTGCGCTCAAACTCAAAGTAAGAAATTTTTTAAAAGTGTTGTTTAGTTTAATCTCGATAAAAAAAAGGTTGAAGTACTTTGTACTGCAACCTTTTTTATCGAGATTTTTATTTAATCTGGTGAATAGGCGAGTAATGTGCCATTCTGTCCGATGACAAAACCGCGATCGCTTGAGAAAAAGTAAATCTTGTAGAGGTTCGCGCCTGCATTAGCTGTTGACTCATCGCGTTTCCAAGTCTTGCCGCCATCTTCACTATGGATCAAGCGTGAACTACCACCAGAGATCCAAACATTATTTTCATCTTGATAGGCAAGATCCAGCAACCCAAAGCCACCCCCTTCTTTAGGAGTTTGCTTTTTCTCCCATGTATCAAATTCACCAACTTCACTAAATTGGACTTGTCCGCCACGGTTCAACATCCAGAGGCGATTGTCAGGGGTATAGCCCATGTTCTGGACACGGCGAGAGCTATTACGGTTATGTTGAATCCAAGTCATATCACCGGGTTGCCATGTGGAATAAAAGTTACCATTTGCTGATATCGCCACATAACGTCCATCTGCACTGCGGTTGAGGTTACGGGCATTACCAACAGCCTGAGTAACTAAGGCTCTCCAGTTTTGTCCAGCATCTTGAGTGCTATAGATTGCGCCCAAATCGGTGACCATTTCCGCCGAGTTACTACCTTGGGCAACGATCGCAAAGGGATCACCAGGGAGCTTTGAGCTAAGCCCAATGCGTGACCAAGATTTGCCGCTATCAGTGGTATGCAACAAGAGTGCTGGCTGTCCTGTAATCCAGCCTTCATTACCAGAGAAGCTAATTGACGAGAAGCGATAAATACTATCGCCAAGATCGAGTTTGCGCTCTTCCCATGTGTTACCGCCATCGGTAGATTCGAGCAAAGTTGCGTCAGTGCCAACTAGCCAGCCATGATTTGGGTCGTATTTGTCAAACCATAGATCGAGAGGCGTAATTGCCACGGGGAGATCAACTTTGTGCCAGCTACCAGTACTTGCCAAGGCGCTAGGGATATTGCCAAATAATGTTAGGCAAACAAGTAATACACAGATCGAAAAGGAGCTAAGGAATCGTTTTATGCTTTTTTTCATAAAAATTGGTCGAGAATAATGAAGGTTATAATGCTAAATAAAAGTGCTGAT
The DNA here is from genome assembly GCF_034931345.1 of Pseudanabaena sp. CCNP1317. Lineage (NCBI taxonomy): Bacteria > Bacillati > Cyanobacteriota > Cyanophyceae > Pseudanabaenales > Pseudanabaenaceae > Pseudanabaena > Pseudanabaena sp. CCNP1317. The sequence continues at coordinate 23,074 of NZ_JAYGIF010000059.1, forward strand.
GAATAAACTAATCTAGGGCATAGAGACTAATAAAGAATGCTACTGCCAAGGCTAAAGAGCCAAATATGAGTAAGTTTTTTTGTCCTGGGGTGAGGACGTTTACGCCAAATCCATAGCCAAGGTTTTCGGTAAAGCCTGAGGGCTTGGCGGCGACACCAATATCTGAGAAAGCTTTTTTCTTGGTGTTGCAGACTGGGCAACGCCAATCGGCGCTAATGCTCTCAAAGGCAGTGCCAGCAGGGATATTTCGCTTAGCATCACCAATGGATGGTTCATATATATATCCACATACTCCACATTCGTGGCGGTGTAGTTCTTCCTCTATGGCTGGGGCAACTACTTCCGCGTTGATTGTTTCTATGTTTTCAGTTTCCGTACTTGTTATTTCGGGTTCCATAATTTTGATCGAGTTGATCGAGATATATGCGATCGCTTGTTAATTCTGTTACAAATTATTACATCTTTTTGACAGGGTTGCCTAGTTGCGAAAATCACAGAGGTTGCTACAGCGATCGCCAAAAGCCTTGAGAAGATTTGGTATAACTTTGGCATTGCTCTATTTGAGAAAAAAGAGAAATTTTGTAAGTAAATCGATTGGAGAACAAACAAAGTTTGTTCTCCAATCGTTAGATACTAGTTTTGTAGATGCTTTTTGAAAAAGTTGAGAGTGTAGCCAATCTCTAGGACTTGGTTACTGCGCTTGCTGGAGCCGTGACCTTCATCGGGGAAGATTACTAGTTGCGAAGGGATTTTTTTCTGTTCGAGGATTTTTTGGATTTGGATGGCTTCACCAACAGGGACGCGGGGATCGTTTGCCCCTTGAATGATGAGTAATGGGGCTTTGATGCGATCGCTATAGGTCACAGGGGATAACTTAATCAGAGCTTCGCGATCTTTGACAGGGTCACCATATTCACTAATTCTTAAAATGCGGCGATAGGGGGCAGTATTGTTTAAGAATGTGAGCAGATTGCTAATGCCAACAATCGATACACCTGCATCATAACTGCCTGCAAACTTAGACATACCCATCAACGCGGCATAACCGCCATAGCTACCGCCAACGATGCCGATTTTGGGAGTGATCCCGTTAATTTGCCAATTTTTGCGAATGTAAATCGATGCATCTTCGATATCGGTGATGACCTTGAGGCGATCGCGTCCATTATCAGCGTTCAGCCATGTTTTGCCATAGCCATCACTACCCCGCACATTTGGGTCTACAAATATAAACCCTGCATTCACAAATAACTGGGCGTACCGATTAAATCCAGCCGTACTCTGCCCTTCTGGCCCCCCATGAAAATGCACAACCACAGGACAAGGCTTTTCCAGAGGCTTTTGAGCAGTATTTTCACATTGCGGTGATTTATAGACAAACATGGGAATTGATATGCCATCCCGCGTTGTGTAGTTGTCGAGCTTAGCCTTGGCAAACTTGCTGGTGTCGATTTCGGGCGTACTAGGTAATACCCATTGAGTGAGTTTCTGAGTTTGCCAATCGTAAACATAGCTGAGGCGTGGGGCTTGGGCAGTTTCCACCCCGATAGTTGTAAAGCGACCATTGCGAGTGGTGGAGCCTGTATAAATATGATCGGCATTGGCAAATTCAGGTAATTTTATTTCCTCAAAGGTATTTGCCGCGATCGCTTTAAGGCGTGTGTAACCTCCATCGTTAATTGAGTAAAGAATGCGCTGACGCTGATCATCAATATCAAAGTTAGATACATCTGCTTTTAGTTCTGGCGTAATTGGCGTAAATTTTTTGTCTTTGTAATGATAAAGGCGACGAAATTCTCCAAATTTGGGAGTTAATACGAGATATTCGTCTTTGCTAACACCGTAACTAACTCCATACTCTTCCTGCTCATTTTGACCAAGCAGTGGTGTAGTTTGGCGGGTCTTGACATCATATTCGTAATATTCGCGGGATAGACTGCCCGTTGCTTTAGCAAAGAGAAACTTCTCGCGATCGCCTGTTTCTGGATTGACAAACACATCGGCAATCCACCAAATGCCATCGCCACCAGAAATTTGCACCTTCTTCTTAGTTTGCAAATCGTAGCGATAGATTACAACTGAGTCGGGCTTAATATCATTGGCACTGAAGTAAATCGTGCGCGAATCATTACCGATATATTGCAGTGAAGTCCTTACCCCTGCTAAATGTTGAATTTCCTCTAACTCGCCCCCCTTAGTGGATTGCAAATATAATCCCGGATTTTCCTCGCCTTGGCGATCGCGGGATAGTAAGAGATATTTACCATCGGGAGTCATCCCTGAAATGGTGGTGGCATCCTGTCCTCCTGTTACTTGTACAGGAAATTTTTGCGCTCCATCCAGTCGCCATACCTGCACCGTGCCTGTAATTCCCCAAGTAAAAAACATCTGTTTGCCATCGGGTGTCACCATGCCTAAACCCGGCGATCGCACATCCAAAATCGACTCAATCGGTCGCGTCACTGTTGGTGGTAATGCAGGGGGAGCATAGCGCTTGAGAATTGCAGGATCAACACTATCTTTACCTAGTCCCGTATATTGAGCCACCGCAGGTAAAGTTGTAAATGTAAGGCTAGCCAGAATAATCGGGAAAATTAGCGATCGCTTATTCATATATTTGGATTAGTTAAATTGATTAGATGCACAATGATTTAGATCAGCAATTTAGATTGGCGATCTCGTGTCCTGTTGATCGCGGAGAGTATGAAAGTCTTTATCAGGAGTCCACTGAATTGCGCCATCACGACCTGTCCAAAATACTCTAATTTTAGCTTCATAGAGTTGATTGACCATCGCTTCCACAACACTCGTTGCTGAGGCGATCGCAATTTTAGGATTGATGGCTTGCAAAATAGCTGGCTCAATTTGACTCCCTGTCCACCAGAGAATATTTGCTGATAGTTTAGGAAGTAGCTCTTTTTTTGCAGCGATCGCCTGTTGAGATTTGGGATCTGCATTTGGTAGTAGTAACCAAGATAGCTTCCCTGTTTTGATTTTAATCACATCAGGGGATTGGTTGAGTAGTTGAATTTCCACTTGATTGTTAATCGTCAGGGTTTCCCCAGCCTTAAGGGAAGCTAGGGGAGTTTTCGCATTGGCAAGGGCTTGTTGCAGATTTTGATAGGGTTTTGGGGTAACACCAAGACTGATATCACGAAACTGGGCGATCGCTACTGAGCCAGATACCAAAGTATTCCAGCCATCGCTAACATCGGGCTGAGTATCGGTGGATATCGCCCAATCAATGCGATTAACCCCCAACTTCTGCAAAAATGGTTGCAATGTAAAGCCAGCAAATTGTTGATCACCAGTGTTAATTAACACAGTTTGATTTTGATTTTTGATCAACATAATCGGCACATCATTAAATGCTGGTAATGTCACTTGAAATGCGCTAGCCTGAGCGACCGCATTGGGAATAAATAGCACTACGCAAGCTAAAACAAAGGCGATCGTCCAACGCTGCATCCTGCCAAACCAAGGCACTACCCAAATCGCGATGAATAAAGCATAGGCAACTAACATTTGCCAGAGTGCGATCGCCCCAACACTAGTACTTGCATTGGGTAAAGTATTTAGCCATTGAGCTAGATTAATCATCCAATGTAGTAATGGATAGAGGAACCAAGCGATCGCGGCTCCAATTGGCACAAAGATAATTCCTAAGACACCGCTAATAAGTCCGCCATAGGTGGATATAGAAACTAATGGTGTCGTCAGGACATTGGCGATCAAGCTGTAGGGAGAGAGTTTGCCAAATACTAATAGTTGTAAAGGCAATGTCCAGATATAGGCGGCGATCGGCACAGAAAGCAATTCAGTGATCGCGGGCGGTAGCCATTCTAAACGCTCGGAAATTGAACGTGAGGTAGTCAGTAGTCCGAATGTAGCGAGAAAACTAAACTGAAAACCTAAATCCCAAATCCAAAGCGGTTGATAAAGCAATAACAATACAGCCGTAACAATTAGCCCAATCACAGGACGGCTGCGGCGTTGCACCACTAGACCAATCAAACTGCCAAAGCCCATCACCACGGCTCGCAAAATCGACGGACTTGCACCAGTTAATAGTAAATATCCCACTAAGCACAGGCTACCAATCACAAATTGGAATTTGAGTGATTTATTGCGCGTTAAGGCGATCGCTGCACCTAGTACCAATGTCACCTGAAATCCTGAAGCTGCTAATACAGCCGCCAATCCTGCTTGAATAAAAGCATCCTTCAGATCGCTTGGCAAATCTACGGCTCGGCTACCCAATACCAATGAACTAAGCAATGCACCCTCTGGCACACCAGCCCCCATCACATGGGAGCGGACAATCCGACTCACAAACCACCATTCGCCAAAGCTTGGCGCATCACCTTGCTCTACTAGCGATCGCCCACTCATCCCCGCAAATACACCTTGACGAGCTAAATAGGATTTGAAATCAAAGGCTCCAAAATTATCAGCTCTATTGGGCAAATACAATCTTCCTAAAAGCTCAACGGCTTGACCTGAGCGTAACCCTGTCACCTCAATCAATGGCACTGTCACATACAATTTTCCAGAAGCCGCTACAAATTTATTAGCCTCATCGGGCTTAACTTCGGGACTATTGGGATTTGCCGCAGGATTCTGCGTAAGTTCTTTAAGGTCGAGTTTTCCAGAGGTATTAATCTCCTTTACCTCTAACAAAAACTTTGCCCTCTCGCTGCGCGTCAAGCTAGGTGCTTCGATTACCTGTCCGCGCACGATCGCATTGGACAACGGCGCATATTTAGAAATATCGTCAGTTTGGGGTTGGGGAGTGCGAATTTTTATATAAAAACAAGCAAAAACCGCTAACAATGTTGCTAGTAAATAAACCCAACGCTTTGGACCCAATCGCCAAATGACAGGAACCACCAAAGATAAGGCAAAACCTAGCCCAAAAACCGTATAAAAACCTGTCCAATCTGGTAAAAAGCTGGCATAGGCTCCCGCCACAAAAGATAAAGCTAGCACTAGGACAACTTGAGATTTCATTGGCTCAGATTAAATCGTCGTCAAAGGTGTTCCGAATAGCACGATCGCTAAATTCTGAAGGTGGGCGATCGTTGCTCCAAGCCCACCAAACTGCTTGGCAATCACATTTATAAAACTCTTGCCATTTGCGTTGATGGTTTTCGGTATAAACAGGCGATCGGCGGTTTATCCACACTGCTTCTGCTTTGCTAGGTGGAAGCCCACATTTAGGGCAACAAAACCCGTTAGCATGTGTAGCCTTTTCGACCCATTCTGGAGGTGTTGGATTGAAAGCATCCATAAAAAATTATAGGTTTGTAAGTAACGCGACTTTGCGATCGATATTTCTGGAGATTTTGCCGAACTTATGTTGCTTTAAGTTAACGCAAGATTACCAATAAATGTCTTACATTGCTATAGCTCTCCAATTCTGGGCTATGGCAATGTAAGTTTTTCTTACCCAAAAGATAAAGTGGTGGCACAAAGCACCACCACTTTATCTTTTGGGCTTTGATTTGTTCTATAGCAATGTAAGTTTTGCTTAGGACATAAAACCAAAAAGATGAGTGGCGGCGCTTCGCGCCGCCACTCATCTTTAATTATGCCTAGCTACTGATATAGCAATCCTAAATAGGTTAGTGCGCCCCGAAGGGGCGCACTAACCTATTTAGGATTGCTATATAACTTTCTGATAACTTTTTGGTAGTGACAACAGATCTGTGTCCGCGTTATCGTATTTGTGAAATTAGGTCAGTTAGCTATTAACTCAGTTAATTTATATACTTTTAATTTATATACTTTTTTTTGTCCATTGTCTTTTAAAGAATGATGTTGGGGGGGGGAATCCAACTTACGAATTTCTGGGGCAGGAAGGTAATGCGATTTAATTTTAGTTACGCACAAGACGTATCCCAGACTCAAATGGCTGCATTTGAGATGGCTGGCAAAATCTGGGCTTCATACTTGACCGACAATGTGACCATCAATGATTTAGGATTTGCTCAGCCTCTTCTAAATTTTCAGAACACTTTATTCTCAATCTTGGATCAACAACAAATCAGCCAAGGGCTTGAGTTTGGTACTGAGCTAACCAAGTCGAATGTTGTTCTTGGCAGCAATAAATCTCAAACATCTTCTACTTCTGATAGTTCTCAATTACTAGGTGACTCATTCACTCCATGGTGGTTAGGCGATTCATCTTCTTTGTGGGCTGTGCGCTAGATTGGTTCTTAACTTTAGCAGACTAAAAGAATCCCTCTAATCAATCCGTTTAAACGGGTTTAAGCTTTCAGACCACAATTTATTGCAGGGCTACTGCGTAAGTCCTAAAACTGTAACACCACTTAAAAAATTAGATAAATATTATGAATTACAACAAAGCAGAAGTTCGTCCAAACGCAAATATTGATATTTCTAACCGTATGATGGATCGCTCTACTAGCGAGGGATTTTTTCATTCACAACATGAAAATTCTCAGACGCTCATACAATCACCATCGCATCAAGCATTAATTGATGAATCAAAGTACTTGATTGCTGAAGCTAAAAAACTAATGAGTAACCGCAAAGTCACATACTCTCCTCAGGGATTGATTAATGACTCAAAATGTTTGATTGCTCATGCTGAAAAAATACTAAATAATTGCAGGGCAATGCATAGATGAGAAACTTTATCGCCAACAGAAAAAATCATAAGATTTTCCATTAAAAATCAATAATCCTCATTTTAACGTCAGTTCGACGAAAGCGAAAAATGGTAAGAATCGCTAAACGATTCTTACCATTTTTCGCCATTTGCGGCGTGCGAAGCACGCCGCAAATGGCTATATCGAACTCACGTTATTTTAAGCCGTGTAAGATGAGAATTTTCTATGAACTACTCTTAACGACAAAAAGTAGATTTAGACACTGATGTTACGTGGAAGGAATTCTTGCGATGGCGTAAGTCTAGGGCTTGCCCTGTGGCGTAGTCCCTACAATATCTGAAATTTACAGGTGGGTGCAAGCCCCCCGTGGTTGCCCTGTTATGCTAGCAGCAAGAGGTTCATCATCTGAGTTCCACGTAACCCTGAGTATTCATGAGCATTTTAGGCTAATTTATTTTAATATTCTGATTTGGCAATTACTAATAACTTTCTTATAACTTTTTAGTATAGACAATAACTATTTGAGTAGAATATAGTAATTTCGTAGTCAAGTTCTACTACAAGTTTCCGAGTTCTACTATTCTCTAAATCTATTAAAGAAATAGAGATTGGAACTGGATTTTCTAGATATGTGTCGGGTCGGGGGAGAATCAAAATAATTACTAAATTGATTCTAAGTTATGTTTCTTGCAATTAAATCGTAAAATTACTGGGGTTAATCATGAAAATATCTTCTCTACTATCAGCTTCTGCGATCGCAGCTTCTACTTTAATCGCTTTCAGCACTGCTGCTTTAGCAGTTTCTCAGCCTAAGAATATCAATACGAACATAGAATTACAGTCTATTCAAATCTCAGAGCATCCCCCACTGAAGATCGCTGAAAAAGGAGAGGAAGATGGCGAAGAATCAGAGGAATACTCCAGCAGGGGATGTCCTCCTGGACTTGAATGGTTGTGTGGATGGTGGTAAATTGATTCAACCTCATATTGATTTACAGATTTCATAACTCAAAACGAACCGCAAAAGACTTTTTGAAAATATTGCATCGCAATATTTTCAAAAAGTCTTTTAGTTTTGAGCTATAAGCTCTGTAATCAAACAACCTGAACTGAAACTAAAATAACGTGAGTTCGATATAGCCATTTGCGGCGTGCGAAGCACGCCGCAAATGGCTAAAAATGGTAAGAATCGCTTAGCGATTCTTACCATTTTTAGCTTTCATCGAACTGACGTTAAAATAGTTTGTATGACAGTGAAAAATAGATGCTACTGTCTTGACGATTATTCCTTATGGAAATTAGGGGTAACCCGTAATCTAGTTTTGCGGTAAGCCGATCACCCATCTGCCAACGCAGTCCTAATCCTGTTCCTAGTATCCAGTTGCTAGTAGAAGCAGAGCCTTCATTATTCCATACACTTCCTAAATCAATAAAAGGCACAAGTTGCAACAGTCCTTGTAATTCTGGAACACGCACAATCGGCAATCTTGCTTCTAAGGAAACATTCATACCCCCATCGCCAACTAGAACATCTTGTCGATAACCTCGACCATTTTGAGAACCTCCCAGACTAAATTTTTCTGCGGCTGGCAGAGGTCGATCGGCAAACTGGAGTCCGCCACTCACGATCAGCAAAGTGTCTTCGGCCAAAGCCCGAATGTATTGCAACTGTCCACGCCAAGCGACAAAACTGCTATCTGGTGATTTGAGATTAACCGTAGAATTTAGAAAACCACCTAGCCCCAAACTAATCTGCGATCGCAAGGCAATCACATCCTCACTACTACGCTGCGTATAGTCTTGGAAAAAACGTAAAGCTGAGAGCTTCGTTTTACCGAAATCATCCGAACCTGCGGAGAGGGGAATTGGCAACTTGAGCAAGGTTGTAAAGCTGTCGCTATGAGATGCGGTCAAACCGAGAGCAAATTCTTGGGCAGGAGTTTGAACGAGTGGTTGGCGAAAAGTTAATTCGTAATTTGTAGAGTTGGAGAAAATATCCAGAATTTTGAATTCGGATTCGACCACATTGCTGTTGGTATTACTAAACAAAAAGCTCAAGGTTCCGTTATAGGCATTAACTGGCAATGTATAGCTGAGATTATACTGATTTCGACCATCGGTATTGCCATAGGTGGCGATAATGCGATCTCCTAAGCCCAGTAAATTGCGATCGCTTATTTCAATCTGTCGCGATAACTGCCCAACACTAGGAGACGCATAATTATCAAGGCTTGCCCTGACATTAAAGGAATTTGCCTCGTCAACCTTAACCGCTAAGATACTTGTTCCTAGTTGTGAGCCAGTTTTGAGTTCTGAAGAAACAAACGAGAATAAAGGATCGAGCTGCAATAATTGCAAAGCATTGAGCAAGCGATCGCGGTTTAAAGGAGCGCCCGTTGCTATCTCTAGACGCGAGCGAATATAGCTTTGATTAACGCGATTTGTCCCTGTGATCTGAATTTCTTCGAGCTTACCTTCAACGACTTGAATTGTGATATTGCCATTATTCGTCTCTTGAGGAGGGATAAAAGCGCCTGATGTGATGTATCCGTTACGAATGTATAAATCAGCGATCGCCGCCCTTGCTTGCAATAATTCACTGAAACTGATGGGACGATTAGTAAAAGACTTTACAGCCGCAGCTAACTCATCTGCCGAGAACACAGTACTACCAATTACTCGAAACTCCTGCACAACAAAAGTATTGGTTGAGTCAGGTATTTCCCGATTTGGTTCGACTTGAGGACTGTTTGGAGTTAGTAGTTGGTCAACAGGAGGTAGTCGTCGTGGAGATTCTTCTGGTCGGACAGGCACAGATGGAACTAGATTTGACGGTATAGTAGATTGAGCTAAAATAGAATTATCTTCTAACAAACAACCAAATATAGCGATCAGTCCGCAAAAAAACATGCGTCTCCACAGTAACTGCATCTAGATATATCTCCTCACATATAAGTTTTGCTAGTGATTACAAAACTAATTTTCCAGCAATACAGCGATCCTTAGGGGATGTTTCTTCAAACCAAACTAGAGCCGCTATATAGCGATCCTAAATGATTTGTAAGATTTGGAGGGTTGTGAGAGTAAGCCCCTTTGGGGCGCACTCTCACAACACATTTAAGATTGCTATACAACATATAGCAATAATATTAAAAGCTAATGGCTTATTTCGTTGCAGTAAATTAAATTTAAGTTGATATAGAAGTACCAGAATAATAGATAAATTGCGTTACGTAATAAAGGTTTTATTAATATGAAGATTTTATGGCAAAACTTTTTTGGGAATATGACGATCTTGGGCTTTGCCATAGCTAATCTTTCTGTAATTAGCATTCCTGAACTTGTATTTGCACAAATTGTACCTGATACTACTTTGCCAACTAATTCTATTGTTGGTGGAGGACCACTTTTCACTATTACAGGAGGGACAGCAGCAAATACTAACTTGTTTCACAGTTTTAGCCAGTTTTCCTTAATTAATGGTGAGACAGCATTTTTTGATAATCCACTCGCTATTCAAAATATTCTAGTTCGGATAACTGGAGGTAATATATCTAGCATTGATGGGGTAATTAGAGCCAATAATGCCAACTTGTTTTTGATTAATCCTAATGGAATCGTTTTTGGGCAAAATGCGAGTTTGGACATAGGAGGCTCATTTTTAGCGACTACAGCTAATAGCGTTAGATTTCTAGATGGGAGTGAATTTAGAGCTAATGCAAGTACACAAACAACCTCACCTCTATTATTAGTAAGTACTCCCGTTGGCTTACAGTTTAACGGCACAACTAATGGCGCGATCGCCGCACAGGGTCTCGGCGTTGGGCTAGATTATAGACCCCCTGATTTTCTAGAAATTTTGCGATTTCCCAACCCACCTTTGGGTGTATCAAGTGGGCGTACTTTGGCTTTTGTTGGTGGAGATATAAATCTTCAAGGCGCAAAATTGACCGCAGATAGTGGACGCATCGAACTTGGCAGCGTTGTGGGGAGCGGATTTGTGGCGATCGCGCAAACTGCTAGTGGATGGCTATTAAATTACGATAATGCTCCTAATCTTGGCAATATTCGACTGGAGCAAGCTGCTTTAGTGGATGTAAGCGGGATCAATGGTGGAGGCAGCATTCAGGTGCAAGGTAGACAAGTAACCCTAAATAATGGTTCAGTTCTGCTATCTTCATCCCTAGGAAATGGCAATGGAGGAGAGATATTTGTCCGCGCTACCGAACTTCTCTCAGCAAGGGGAGAATCTAACCGCCCTTTCGCTAGTGGTATATTTACAGACACATCATCAACTTCTACGGGAAATGGCAGCAATATTACGATCGCTACAAAAAAATTAGAAGTGATAGACGGAGCGCAAATTAGTGCTGGGGTATTGGGTGCTGGGAATGCTGGTGAGATCAAAGTTAATGCTAGTGAAATAATTTTATCGGGGAGATCTGCTATTCTTCCAGCTTTCTATCCCAGTGGTATACTCTCTCAAGTTCTGCGCCGAACGGCGACGGGCAATAGTGGCAAAATTACAGTCACTACTGATAACCTGCAAATCTTGAATGGTGCGAGTCTCATAACTAGTACTTTTGGAAGGGGTAATGCAGGTGATCTAGAGGTTATCGCAAAAAACATCAGCCTATTCGGGACTAATAATTCTCCGACAGGTATCTCATCCGCAGCAGAAGCAGGCTCAACAGGAAATGGGGGCATACTGACAATTACATCAGACAATCTATCTATTAACAACGGAGCGCAGGTTTCTGTTGGGACTGCTGGTAGTGGCAACGCAGGGAACTTAGTGGTGAATGCGAAGTTAATCGATATCTCTGGACAGGTTGAGCGGGGACGCAGTGGTTTATTTGCCAATGCTATTTTTGGTACGGGAAATGGAGGCGATATTGTCGTTAATAGCGATCAATTGACTGTACGTGATGGTGGTCTTATCAGTGCAAGCAACTTTCGCAGTAATAGTACCACCTTCCCTGGAAGTGGTTCAGTGGGTAACATTACCATTACTTCGCCATCTATCTTGCTTAATGGTGGACGGATAAATATTGATTCGTTGAGTGGTTCTCGCGGCAACATTAACATAAACTCCACACTGACACTTTTGCGAAATGCGAGCAGTATCTCCACCAATGCCTTAGGTAATGCGACAGGTGGAAACATTCGGATTAACACCGACTTTTTGGTGGCAGTTCCCTTAGAAAATAGCAATATCACTGCTAACTCATTGAATAGCTTCGGTGGACAAGTGATTATCACCGCTAAAGGTGTGATCGGGTTTCAATCGTTGAATCGCTTGACTCCTTTCAGTGACATTACGGCAACCTCAGCTTTAGGCACACAATTTAATGGGCTGGTGGAAATTCGATCGCCTGATAACGATCTCAGCCGAGGTTTAGTCAAACTTCCTGATAACTTAACCGATACCAATAACCAAATTGTGGCGGCTTGCGATCGCTTTCGAGGTAATGAGCTAATCTCTACTGGACGTGGCGGCGCTCCAACTGATGCCACCCAAACAATCTCCAGTCAGGCGATTTGGCGAGATTTACGATTGTCCGAGATCCCCTCGACACAATCAAACCCCACGGCTCAAACCACTTCAAATCAAGTTGCCACTCAGTCCACTCAACCAGTTGCCACGCAACCTATCCCCCAAATCGAAGCCCAAGGATGGGAAAAAGATGCAAATGGAAACTTGAAACTATTAGCCTATGCGGACTCGCCATCAGAGCCAGTGTGGCGATCGCCCGTTATTTGTCCTACAAATCCAAATAAATAGATAGAGATAAAAAACATGAAATTTGCGATCGCTACTGCTCGAAAGTTCTGGCAAATAATTAATAAAAAGAAACTGACATTCCTGTTGATGTTGGCGATCGCTACCTACTGCTCAATCGCATTTATCCAACCTGCGATCGCTACCCGTAACCAAACTGCGGATAATCCCAACAACCTATCAACGCAATTATCCCAGTCCAATCAGCCTTCATTGCTAGAGCAAGGAAGCCGCCTCTATGCACAAGGCAACCTTACCGAAGCCGTAGCCACATGGCAAAAAGCTCTATTCACCTATCGTCTTCGCCAAAATACCGTAACTGAAAAATTACGCGCTCAATTAAATGAGGCGCTGTGCCTAAATTATCTCTCAATGGCTTATCAAGAACTTGGCGAGTGGGATCAAGCTCAAGAAACGATAGCCCAGAGTGCAAATTTACTGGATAGACAACTATTAGCGAGTAAAGAAGGACTAGCGATCGCGGCAAGAATCAGCAATACACAGGGTAGCCTGCGACTTGCTATGGGCAATCCCCAAGCTGCCCTAGACAATTGGAAAATAGCGGCGGAACGATACACCCAACTCGATGACGAAATTGGGCTATTAGGAAGTCAAACCAATCAAGCACAAGCACTGCAAGCTTTAGGGCTATTTCGTCTAGCGAGCGAACAATTAGAAGCGATCGAATTACGTCTCCAAAAGCAACCAGACTCACTCCTTAAATCTGTAGCACTGCATAGCCTCGGCACGACCCTACAGACCCTTGGAGATCTTGCCAAGTCTCAAAAAATCCTCGAACAAAGCTTAGCGATCGCTCAAAACCTAAACAATCCTGCCGAGAGCAGTGCCACATTAATCAGCATTGGCAATAACTTCAGGTTTATCAAAGATATAGATGGCGCTTTACAAAAATATGAACAAGCCGCAAAAACTTCGCCTGTAAGCATTCTGCGCTTAGAAGCACAGGCTTTAAATTTAAGTTTGCTCGTTGAAAGCGATCGTCTCCAACAAGTTCAACCACTATGGCAACAGATCGAACCAGAGCTGACGAAATTGCAGCCTAGCCGTCGCAGTGTTTATCTGAGCATCAATTTGAGCGAATGCTTGATGAAGATTAAAGATGCAAATGCTCGTCCAATTACCACATCAAGGATTGCCGAGTTATTAACTGTCGCGTTGCGGCAGGCTCAATCCATTCAAGACCGCAGAGCCGAGTCCTTTGCAATTGGTGCTTTAGGTGGACTTTACGAACAAAATCAACAACTTACGGAGGCTTATCAGCTTTCCCAACGGGCGCTATTGCTTGCTCAATCAATAAGCGCCGATGATTTACTCTATCGTTGGCAATGGCTCTCAGGTCGCATCTTAAACAAACAGGGCAAATCTGACCTCGCAATTGAGGCGTATCGCCAAGCTGTGCAGAATATCCAAAACCTGCGTCGAGAGCTAGTTGCGACATCTCCAGAAGTTCAGTTTGCCTTTCGCGATCGCATCGAGCCAATTTATCGTGAACTCGTCTCTCTATTACTAAAAAGCGATAAACCATCTCAAGAAAACCTGATCCAAGCGCGGCTTACCCTTGAGTCACTGCAAGTCGTAGAACTAGAAAATTTCTTTCGAGCAGCTTGTCTCGATATCCAACCACAGCAAATTGATGCTGTTGACTCCAATTCCGCAGTGATCTATTCAGCAATCTTAAGCGATCGCCTAGCATTGATCCTCTCATTACCTAAAGAGCCTCTACAGTATTTTTCCTCGAATATATCGCAGACAGAATTAGATGATAGTGCTGATCAATTTCTTCAAGCTCTGAACCCAGCATTTTCTGACCGTATTCGCTTAAAAATATCGCAAAAACTATACGACCTGATCATCCGCCCTTCAGAAACAGCCCTCGCCGAAAAGCAAATCAAAAATTTAGTATTTGTTCTGGATGGCTCATTGCGAAATCTGCCCATGGCAGCTTTGTATGATGGCAAGCAATATGCGATCGAAAAGTACAGTATGGCTTTAACCCCAGGACTCCAAATATTAGGAGCAAAGCCGCTAGATCGAGGACAACTGAAAGTTTGGCTAGGCGGACTTTCAGAAGCTAGGCAAGGTTTTACTGAGTTAAGAGGGGTAAAGTTTGAAGCTAACCAAATCTCCAAGCAAATTCCCACTGACTTAGAATTAAATAGCAATTTTACTAAAAACAACTTACAGAAAGGTCTATCGGAGGCAGGGACAGCTATAGTCCACCTAGCGACGCATGGACAGTTTAGCTCCGATCCAGACTCAACATTTATTCTGGCTTGGGATGATCGCGTCACTGTCCCAGATTTCTATAGTTTTTTGCGCGATCGCACCGACAATCGCAAACAACCTCTAGAGTTACTTGTACTCAGTGCTTGTAAAACTGCCGAAGGTGATGTGAAAGCCATCTTGGGACTTGCTGGTATTGCAATACGCTCTGGTGCGAGGAGTACGATTGGTAGCTTATGGGCAGTCAACGATGACTCAACCAGTCAGCTAATGTCAAATTTCTATGACATTCTCGTCAGCCAACCTACTATTTCTAAAGCAGAAGCATTACAAAAATCTCAACTTTCAATACTTAAAGATTCACAATACCGACATCCCTATTACTGGGCTGCTTTTGTACTAGTAGGTAGCTGGCTTTAAGTTTCAATACTTAATGACAAAATATGACAATGAAAGGCTTGCTTAATTCCTTTCTTAACGTCAGTTCGACGAAAGCGAAAAATGGGAAGAATCGCTTAGCGATTCTTCCCATTTTTCGCCATTTGCGGCGTGCTTTGCACGCCGCAAATGGCTATATCGAACTCAAGTTTTCTTACAGCGCAATAAAAAAGATAAGTGTACTTAAGCTGCTTGTTATAAGCTTTACCTTCTCTAGATTCATTTAGGATTGCTATAGTAAATAGTTCACTTTTATCTATAGCAAAAAAAGAGTTAGCTAGTACAAACCAAAACCCAAGAAGTGAGGGGTGGTAATCTGTGCCACCTCTCACTTCTTGGGTTTTATGGCCTAAGCAAAACTTGCTTTGCTATATCACTTATCTTACAAAAAACAATTATATAAAATAAATATATTATTAGGAAGAAAATTGTATCAAACAAACAATAGATATAGGGATTTTCAAGATTTATATATCTTTTGTATAACTTTTGGATATAGCTAAATTTTAATTGCTAGATTATGATTAATATTAGTTATTGTATCTAATACTACTTTTACTCCCACTAAAAAGCAAGGATAAAAATCATTATTTCTACCGATCTTTGTCTTTTGCCGTTAATCTTCTGCCGTTAAGTATAGCAATCCTAAATGGACATTAGTAAAGATAAAGCTAATAACACAGGACTTAATGCTCTTTTCTTTTCTTCAAATAATTTAGAATTCCTATATTAATTATAAATATTTTCTTTCGATTGAGGATACTAAAGATGTACTTAAATTTATCAATGATGTTATCAATGATGCCTAAGATTTGCCTTTCGACATTAACAGCTATTTTACTGCCTTTGGCTTTTACTCCTGAAGTAATGTTGGCTCAAACAGTTAATTTTAAGCCTCCCAGTGGTAGAGCGCCTAAAACTACAACTGGAGCAGCAACTCGTGACCAAAGTTGTTTGTTCGACTCAGCCCAACCTAACAAGAAAACATCACCAATATTGCCACAGACAAACTATGGTTTAACAACTTCTAGTCGCCCAGAAATTTTGATATTTAAAACAAAAAGCAGTGCAAGGCAAATATTTTTTAGTCTTGAAAGTGAAGATGGCGAACAAGTTTACCAAACTTTTTCACCTTTATCATCAGATGTTGGATTTGTTAAGATTAATTTCCCCAGTCAAGCTCCCGATCTTATTGCGAATAAAAAATATAAATGGACAATGACATTCATCTGTGGGAAAGCGCTCCGACCAGACAGCCCCGCGATCGCAGGTTGGGTGCAACGCACTACCCCAACTCAAGCCCTCACCACTAAGCTGCGAAATGCATCACCAATTGCTCGAGTAGCTATATATGGTGAAAATGGCATTTGGTATGACATGATCAATGAACTCTATCGATTGCAAAAGCAATCCCCAGACAATTCAACAATTTCTCAAGCTTGGGAAAAACTGCTCAAAGATCATGTCGTTCAATCATCTGAATCCGTTACGCTTGTTAAATAAAGCCATACCTAGAACCGTAAATAAACTTCAATCCAGTATATTTACGATTCCAGTTTTAATCGTGATTCTAATTTGCACGCTACAAGTATTAGGATTGTTTCAACTATTAGAGTTGAAATTTTTAGACAAACTTTTCCAACTAAGAACATCTGAAGGTTTAGACTCTCGCATAGTCATGGTCACTTTTGATGATCGTGATCTTGCAAGAGTTGGGAGATGGCCCTTCCCAGATAATGTAGTTGCAAAATTAATTACGCAAGTCAAGGCAGGAAATCCAAGAGTAATTGGTTTAGATGTATATCGAAATCTGCCAGTAGAGCCAGGTTTTGACGAATTAAAAAAGGTTTTTCAAGCTACTCCTAACCTAATTGTTGCTGAAAAATTTGTTAATCCGAGCGTTTTACCGCCGCCTTATATCGATTATAAAAATCAAGTTGGTTTTGTAGATACTGTAGTCGATCAGGATGGTACGGTAAGACGAGGACTACTGTCTATAGAGAAGCCTAATGGCGAGATAATTTATAGCTTCTCAATTAAAATCGCCCTAAATTATTTGGCTTCCAAAGGTATAACTCCTGACACATCTTCTGACAAAGATCACACAGTTGTTTTAGGAAAATCTAGATTTACCCCATTAGGTTCTCACCAAACTGGTTATGGTGCTACTGACAATGGTGGATACCAAATTTTGCTCAATTATCGTTGTCAGACGGAATGTTTTCAGGAAATTTCCATGACAAATGTTCTTGATGGTAAATATCCACAGAATCTGTTTGAAAATCGGATTGTATTAATCGGATCTACCGCAGAAAGTCTCCGAGATTTCTTCTTTTCTCCTTATGGATCAATTCCTGGTGTACATATCCATGCCAATTTGATATCACAAATTATTAATGGAGCCATAAATAACCGTCCATTTTTACAGACCTATCCAAAGTGGGTGGAAGGGATATGGGTTCTTATATGGGCTTCTATTGGTGTAGCTGGCATTTCAAGCTTTCTGAGAGGAGGCAGTTTTGTCAAAGCCCAATTTTTTGCAGGCATCCTAACCTTCCTTGTCATATCAATGATGGGATTAGTCTTAATTAGTTATATTTCTTTTTTGTTTAGTTTTTGGTTATCAATATTTCCTGCTTTGTCTTCATTTTTATTGAGTAGCGTAATTTCGATTATTCAACTTGGCGAAAAGTTTCGTTATGCATCAAATATTGATGAGTTAACGCAAATTGCCAATCGACGTTATTTTGATCGCTTTTTGATGAAAAACTTTCAGACAAAGCAAGACCTTTGCGTCCTCATTTGTGATGTTGACCACTTTAAGCTATATAACGACAGCTATGGCCATCAGGATGGAGATAAATGCTTACAATTAGTAGCACAAGCCATTAATAAATCTGTACGTAGTGGCGAACTTGCAGGTCGATATGGAGGAGAAGAATTTGCAGTGATTCTTCCCAATACTAGCTATGAATCAGCCTTAGCTGTAGCGGAAAGAATTGTTGTAAATGTGCGTAGCCTCAATATTCCTCATAAAAGTTCAATGACCAATAATGTTGTGACATTAAGCTGTGGGGTTGCGTGTATGGAGTCTGAGGATATTTCTAGTTTAGATCTATTGATTAAAGCAGATCGCGCTTTATATAAGGCTAAAGAGCAAGGCAGAAACAGAGCCATAGGATATAAACAGTAGTTGTTTGCAATACCCATATAGCGCAAAGCACTGTCTTATACCAAATGACAAAATGGATACGCCATTTTGTGGTTTTATAGCGACGAAAAAGATAGCTAGGACATAACCCCAAAAGATGAGTGGCGGCGCTTCGCACCGCCACTCATCTTTTGGGGTTATGTCCTAAGCAACGTGAGTTTTGGATAAGCTACAAAATTTTAAAAGCTAAAACAGTAAAAGCCTTGCTTCGCAAGGCTTTTACTGTTTTGGCACCTAGGGAGGGTTCGCAGCGCTAACTCTCCCTAGGTGCTAGTTTGAAATTAACTAGCAGCATCTCGGTTCGGGTTAATTTCAAGCGACTGAAGCAGCAATTCTCATTATAAAAATCGTTTTTTTGACAGCCCGCCAACGGCGGGCTGTTAAAAAAAATGAGAATTGCTACGACCGAAGCGACAGCATTAAAAATTTAAAGATTTGGGTTAAGATGTAAAGGTTTGTTACAGATTTTTGATAGCCCTACCTTTAGTCAGTGAACCGTGCCAGCCTTATCCTCTGAACCCAATTATCGCTGGAGTCGTGACAACTACTCTGAACTCGCCCGCACCATCGACATTTGGCGTACAGTCCTAACATTTTCGTGGATGGTTTGGATTGATGGCAAAAAATGGAGCTATGTTGGAGGAAAGACTGAAGCCAAGGTTAAAAAACGTACTCGCAAGAGAGCTATCTGGCTAAGGGAGTCCATGCTGCAATTGGGCCCCACATTTATTAAGGTTGGGCAATTGCTTTCGACTCGTGCTGATATTTTGCCAACTGAGTCCGTTGAGGAGCTATCAAAGTTGCAAGATAAAGTTCCAGCTTTTACAGCCGAAAAAGCTAGGCAAATCATTGAGGGGGATTTAGGTAAACCGATCGAGACTATGTTTGGGTACTTTGATCCAGTTCCCCTTGCAGCAGCTAGTCTGGGACAAGTGCATAAAGCTCAATTGCATACAGGCGAAGAAATCGTTGTCAAAGTTCAACGGCCAGGATTATTAAAATTATTTGCGATCGATTTAGGGATTCTCAAGCGCATTGCTCAATACTTTCAAAATCATCCTAAACATGGACGGGGGCGCGACTGGGTTGGTATTTATGAAGAATGTAGCAAGATCCTTTATGAAGAAGCGGATTATTTAAACGAAGGTAAGAATGCGGATACTTTTCGGCGTAATTTTCGGAGCGATCGCCGCATTATGGTTCCGCGTGTGTATTGGCGCTATGCGTCTCGACGAGTGCTGGCTCTGGAATATATGCCAGGGATCAAAGTTAGTAATTATGAAGCTCTAGAAGCGGCTGGAATAGATCGTAAAGCGATCGCCCGAATTGGAGCCGAGGCATATTTAGAACAATTACTCAATCATGGATTTTTTCACGCCGATCCCCACCCTGGCAATCTCGCAGTGACGGGTAAAGGCGAATTGATTTTCTATGATTTTGGAATGATGGGACAGATCCAATCGATCACCCGCGATAAGTTATTAAGAACGTTCTTTGGGATTGCCCAAAAAGATGCGGAGGCGGTGATTAACTCGTTAATCGAACTAGGCGCGTTGGAAGTTACTGGTGATACTGGTCCAATTAGGCGATCGGTGCAATATATGCTCGATAACTTCATGGGACAGTCGATGGAAAAACAATCGGTTGCCGCAATCAGTGATGATTTGTACGATATTGCCTATGACCAACCCTTTCGATTCCCCGCTACATTTACCTTTGTCCTGAGAGCAATCTCTACACTTGAAGGACTAGGTAAAGGACTCGATCCCAGTTTTAACTTTATGGAAGTCGCTAAACCCTACGCAACAAACCTTATGGAAAATGGTAGTGCTAAAGAATCAGGAAATTTATCCACAGCCTTTCTAGGTGAACTGGGTAGACAGGCTGCACAGGTCAGTAATACGGCGATCGCCTTGCCCCGTCGCATTGATGACACTCTTGCCAAACTCGATCGCGGTGATATTCGGGTCAGGGTCAAATCTCAAGAAACCGATCGCCTATTACGCCGCCTCAGTAATGTCGGGATCGGAGCGATTTATGCTTTGTTGGGAGCAACTTGCTTATTGTGCGCCACGCTTTTATTTATTAACAGCTTGCAGATCCCAGCCATAATTGCGGCGATCGTCGCAGGGCTTTTTATATTAAGTCTATTACGATTGCTATCAAAAATTGATCGTCCTGAACGATAAGTACCTGTGCAAAATAAATTACCAAACCCGTAAAGTTGCGCCCCTCAGGGGCGTAACTTTACGGGTTTGGCTTTTTGCCTAGGGAGTCACTTGCATGAGGACAAACCAAAACCCAAGAAGCGATTTGCGGCGCGAAGCGCCGCAAATCGCTTCTTGGGTTTTGTGTTCTAACAAGAGCAACGCAAGAAATAGCTAAGACAAATCAAAAACCAGAAGATGAGTGGCGGCGCGAAGCGCCGCCACTCATCTTCTGGTTTTGATGTCCAAAGCAAAACTTACATTGCTATAAGCCTAAATTGAAGAAAAACAAAAGATTAGGATTGCTATAGTTTTTGCCCGTGAGCGTTAAACTAAAGATTGCTATAGCAGAACTGGTCAATTTAATACGTCGAGCTGAACCACCTAACATGAAGCGTCTATTTGCGGGAGCAACCGATACTGGCTGCGTCAGATCAGCCAACCAAGATTCTTACTATATCGACCCTGAGGGACGATTTTTTGTAGTTGCTGATGGGATGGGAGGACATGCAGGTGGCGAGGTGGCAAGTCAGATTGCCGTCGATTCCATTCGTTCATGTTTAGAAGCACTGTGGGATGTCGAGGCAACTCCTCAGAAGCTCATGCAAGATGCGATCGACAAAGCTAACCAAGCAATCATTAATGATCAAGCGGCTAATCCTGTGCGATCGGATATGGGAACAACGATTGTGGTTTTGCTATTTAGAGATGAACAGCCGTGGTTCTGCCATATTGGTGATTCGCGGTTGTATCGTTTGCGCGGCAGTAAACTAGAACAGATCAGCGATGATCACACATGGATTGCCAGGGCTATTCAAACTGGTGTAGTTAACCCCGAAGAAGCTAAAAGCCATCCTTGGCGACATATGTTATTGCAATGCCTAGGGCGGGAAGATGTTAAATCAATTACGGCGCGTGAAATCGAATGGCAACCGGGCGATCGCTTCTTGATCTGTAGTGATGGTTTGACTGAAGAATTAAGCGATGATCGGATTACCCATCATCTCAAGGGCATTCGTAACTGTCAGCAAGCGGCTCAATCCCTAATTGAGTCGGCCAAGTTGCGCGGTGGTCGCGATAACATTACTGTAGTGATTGTTGCTAACGAATTAAACCAAAACAACAACTAGCTTAACTAAGTTTCATCACAAGCAAGGCTCTCTAGTTGCGCTTAAAAGCTCTGTAAAGCATCATGAATAGCATTCGGAGAATATTTTTTTTAATTTTGCTGACTCTCGCTTTAGTCGCAACCATAGGGATGTCAGACGCGAGTTTTTTTGCTGACTCAGAAACAAAATCTAGCCTTGCTGAGGAAGCTTGGGGGCAAGCAGGCTCGATCGCCTATCAAGCAGCCGCAAAAACCATGCGCTCTAAAAATGGCGAAGGACAGGCTTTAGATAATGTCCAAAAGCGTTATCTAAGAAGATATTTCATCGACTATATTGATCGTGTGCATGTCATTTACAACTCGCAAATGATGGATCGTTGGGTATTTGGTAATGTGGCTGTGCATTTAGGTCAAGTCGAGACGATCGCCCAAACCTATTGCGATCGCATTTATCTCCGCGATGCTTACAAGCCCGAAGATATCAAGCAGTTATCAGTTTTAGCTCACGAAATGGTGCATGTGCGCCAATGTTTTCAAAATGGAGGGTTAGATCAATTTGGCTATCAATATTTTGTGGAATATAAGCGCGGCAAACAAAAATACGAAGATAATCTAATGGAACGAGAAGCCTACGATTTGCAAAATCGCTTCGCTAAAACCAACCAATAGGGGCATTGCAAAGCCCTAGGTGAGACAAGGGGCTTAAGCCCCTTGTCTCTGAATAAAAAAGTAAAGGAGAAGCTTTGCTCCTCCTTTAC
Source organism: Pseudanabaena sp. CCNP1317 (assembly GCF_034931345.1). Lineage (NCBI taxonomy): Bacteria > Bacillati > Cyanobacteriota > Cyanophyceae > Pseudanabaenales > Pseudanabaenaceae > Pseudanabaena > Pseudanabaena sp. CCNP1317. The sequence continues at coordinate 45,457 of NZ_JAYGIF010000059.1, forward strand.
TTTTTTTAATGAAGGCATGAAGTAACGTTAAAATCGTTAACGTTACTTCATGTCTTCGCTGTTTTGTATACTCGACCTCTAGCTAATCTGATTGAACAATTGCAGCGCCTACCTGGGGTGGGGGCAAAAACTGCTCAACGCCTATCACTGCATATTCTCAAACGTCCGACTGAAGAGGTTGAAGCCCTTGCTCAAGCATTAATTCAGGCAAAACAACAGGTGGGGCTTTGCACTATATGTGGGCATCTTTCGGCAGAGCCAATTTGTGAAATTTGCGCCCATCCTAGTCGCGATAATTCTGTAATCTGTGTAGTTGCTGACTCTCGCGATTTGATAGCCCTTGAAAAAACTCGTGAATATCGCGGTAAATATCATGTCCTTGGTGGTCTGATTTCGCCCATGGATGGCATTAGCCCTGATCAACTAAATATCCAAAGCCTAGTGAGGCGGGTCAGTGGCAACAAAGTCTTAGAGGTAATTATGGCGATCGCACCTAGTGTTGAAGGGGAGACTACCACTCTATATGTCGGCGGATTATTAAAACCATTTACAAAAGTTACGCGAATTGCCTTTGGTATTCCGATGGGTGGTGATTTAGAATATGCAGATGAGGTAACACTCGCCAAAGCGATCGAGGGGCGACGCGAAATAGATTTATAGTCTATTAAGTCTATTAACAGTCTCACCCAAAGAGTGAGACTGTTAACAAAAACTTGTTGCATATTGTTCCATCATGCAGATAATATTTTGCTGATTCGCAACGCATTAGTAATGATGATTAACCCATTCCCTAGCAGAAGTACTATGACAGCTTTATCTGGGTTAATTGGCTCTGGATGTATGATTTTTGGTGTACCATGCTTTCCACCAATCAGTAGCAGTCCTTCGCCTAGAGAGCCACAGGCGATCTTAGTCTTGGGCGGCTCTCCCACCCGTGAACAGTTTGCTGCTCAGTTTGCTTTACAACATCCACGGTTGCCAATTTTTGTTTCGTCAGGCAGTCCAGAGGAATATGCTGAATATGTGTTTGACCGTGCAGGCGTTGAGCGCGAGCGAATTCATTTAGACTATCGTGCTGTTGATACAGTCACTAATTTTACGATTATGGTGACAGAGCTTCAGCAACGTAAAATTACAGATGTATATGTGCTGACTTCCGATTTTCATATGCCTCGCGCTCTCGTTATTGGCAAAATCGTTTTAGGCAGTCGTGGTATTGAAATGCATCCTGTGACCATTCCTTCTAGCATCAAATCGGAGAATCCTACTAAAGCTTTGCGAGATGGTTTGCGATCAGTTTTCTGGCTAGTTACAGGTTTATAGGTGAACCTTTACAGCGTATTGCGCTCAAGCTAAACCAAAAAACTTTGTGAAAGTGTTAATTTGCAACACTTTCACAAAGTTTTTTTGGTTAATTGTCCAGAAATTTGGATTAACGTGACGTGAGTTCGATATTGCCATTTGCGTCGTGCTTCGCACGCAGCAAATGGCGAAAAATGGTAAGAATCGTTTAGCGATTCTTACCATTTTTCGCTTTTGTCGAACTGGTGTTAAGTTAGAAAGAGGGCTTGGAGACCAAGCCCCTACATATGTGTAAATGTAGGGGCTTGGTCTCCAAGCCCCAATCTCAGCGTTCCACTTTTGTCGAACTCACGTTGGATTACTTGTATGGAGACGCAAGAGATATCTAGGACATAAAATCCGAAAGATAAGTGGCGGCGCTTCGCGCCGCCACTTATCTTTCGGATTTTATGTCCTAAGCAAAACTTACATGGCTATAATTTCTGGAAATTTTTTAAAATTCTATTGATCGAAAATCCCATTCAGTGTTATCTTAGTAAAGCGCAAAAAAACGCACAGCGCCGGGATAGCTCAGTTGGTAGAGCAGTGGACTGAAAATCCACGTGTCACGAGTTCAAATCTCGTTCCTGGCATGTTAAACAAAAAAAGAGTTCGCTCAGCGAACTCTTTTTTTTGTTTTTTGCGTAAATGAAGTGTAGCCGCACTTTACTTATACCAATTCCCGCAAGTGTAGCCATTTTGTGATTTGGTATTAATTGGTATAAGATTCCAAAAGCTAAGTCATCACGTAATTGATTGGAGAATATAGCCTTGAAAGGAATTTTGATTAGCTTTGGCATTATGGCAGTTGCTGTACTAGTCATTGTAGTTGCCCAAATTACAGGCGGACAGCCAGCAGTTGCTAGCACTGGTGCGCCATCAACAGGTGTACCAAATCAAACAGAAGTAAAAATAGCAGCAGCACCTTTAATTAGTATGAGTGATTCTGAAATCAAAGAAACTGGCACTGGTCTCAAATATAAAGTGATCACGGCTGGTACAGGTGCAACTCCTAAGAAGGGCGATACTGTCATCGTTCATTACATAGGTACGCTCGAAGATGGAACTAAGTTCGATAGCTCTCGCGATCGCAATAGTCCTTTTTCGTTCAAGCTTGGCGTTGGTCAAGTGATCAAGGGCTGGGATGAAGGTTTATCGATTATGCGTGTTGGCGATCGCTACACCTTGATTATTCCTCCTGATCTCGGTTATGGCGCTCGTGGAGCAGGTGGGGTGATTCCTCCTAATGCGACATTGATTTTTGATGTTGAGCTATTGCGTATTTCTTAGAAATATCCTGACGGCGATCGCTGATTAATTTTTTCGATAGTTCCAAAAAGAAAAGGATAGGCGGCGCATTGCGCCGCCTATCCTTTTCTTTTTGTTTTGCTGGTTCTAGGTTTAGGAATAACTGATTCAATGGGCAAGTCTTCACTGAGCAGATAAGTAGCTGCTTTCTCACTAAGTAGCATCGCTTTAGCAAGAAGCGATCGCGCTGTGCTATTTTCAGGCAAATAAAGCTGAATAATTTTGCGTTTGATCAATGGCGATGTTGCCGAGATCGTATTGCGAGCTTTGCGCCATTCCCCATCGGAGCGACAAAAGAGACGCAGAGCCAAATCAACCGTAGGTTGTTTACAATTACTTTCATCGTTATTGAGAAAAGCGTAGAGTTTTTCATAACGGCGGCTAATTTCAGGGGCAAGGCAGAGAATCAGTAAATCTCGCTCGAATTGACCTAGCTCTAGGCGATCGCATAAAGTTGGAATTGCTAGACGAATATTATTTTCACGACTCGCAGCAAGGCGATCGCCATAACGCCCAAGAGGATGTATAGCCTGAGGTAACTGTTTGGGGGCGAGACTGCCACCCTTAGATGGATCAATCGCAATGAATCCCTTCCACCAATGACTAGTGGAGCGATCAACGGCTGATTTTGCTACGCGATCAACTTCTTGATTAGTTTGACGCTGTTTAGCTAGCGATCGCATCAATACTCGATCAAGCCAAGCTAATTCTGCTTTAAGATATGACCAGTTATCGGCAAAGGGTTGGACTTCAGGCAAAGCGGGAACTTCACCCATTTCCGCAATCATGCTACGCCTCGCCGTAAAGTCCCTCGAATGAAAATACCGACAAATACACCAAAACTGAGTAGGGCGATCGCCGCATTAGCGATCGTCATATTTCCCCAAGGAGCCGTAAATACCACGCTATCCCATGCCCATGTGCTGTGGCTGTAAACATAACGAATTGGCTCGATCGCCCAAGATAGAGGGTTAAGGCTAGCGATCCATTGCAACCAAGTTGGCATAAAAGCAAGAGGTGCAAGAGCTGTGCTAGAAAACATTAATGGTAAATTCACCAAGAAAATAAAAGCTAACATCTCTTGATGTCCTGGCATGGCAAAGGCAAGTCCCAAGCTCAACATCGTGAAATCGACGATTAGCAGCATCAAGATTAATGACATTATGGCTAAACCACTCAGACTGGGTAAGCTCGCACCCATCAAGCCACTGACTGCGACGATCGCCACGGTTTGCACCATACTCAACACAATGATAAAAATCGCGGAAGCCACAATAATCGAAAATCGTGATACTAAGGGCGCAACCAAGATGCGATTGAGAAAACCAAATTCGCGATCGAACAGCATCGGTAATCCCGAATTCAGCGCACTGCTAAAGGCTGTAAAGACAATGATCCCCGCCGCTAAAAACTGTACATAGGTCTGACCATCACCAACTAAACCTTTAGGCAAACCACTAAATAACGCACCAAATAAGAGCAACCACATCAAAGGCTGTAACACCCCTGCAATCAGGGTTGTCGGGCGGCGACGCAATTGGATAAACAGTCTCGTCGTCAAAGCTGTCACTTCTTGCTGAAAATCCGATGCCCAAAAATTGGATGTAGGTATTTCAGGGAGGGATATTTGCTGAGGTTGTGTTTCCTGAATTGGTAAAGGCGGGGGGGAGGTTTGAGTCATAGTTTTTCTTTGGACAAATTAGCCACAATATCAATCATAACCTTAACGATAATTCAGACTGTAATCTCCTATTCAGCAAACATTTCTGCCAAAATTCCCAGAACTAGTTTTTGCTCATCCTGACTGATTTGCCCAAGCCGCTTTACTAATCTTGTTTTATCAACTGTGCGAATTTGATCGATAACTATTTGCCCTGCTTTTTCTTGAAACTGACAAATGACGCGGGTAGGATATACGCGCCCTCTAGTCGTCATAGGCGCAATAATCACCGTCGAAATATAGCGATTCATCTCATCGGGGGAAATCACAACACATGGGCGTGTTTTTTGAATTTCGTTGCCAATAGTGGGATCGAGATTAACCAGAAAAACATCAAAGCGTTTGACATTTAATCCCACGCCCAATCAACTCTCTCCCAATCAGTTGGGCTAATATCATCTAGTAAAATATCGTCTCCTTGCTCTGCCATCGTCGCAAAGGCTTGATTCCATCCCATGCGTAATTGTGGAAATGGGCGCACAGTCAGATGGCTGCCCTGCACTTCAATTTCCACTTCTGCATGAATACCACTTTGCTCAAGGAGTAACTTGGGAATACGAATACCTTGAGAGTTACCGATTTTAATGATGCGGGTTCTAATAGCTGCGCCCATAGTTAAATAACCCTTAAAATCAATAGTATAGCTATAGCCACCTGTATCAAGACAAATAAAAACCCAAATAGTGTGAGGCGGCGCGAAGCGCCGCCTCACACTATTTGGGTTTTATGTCCTAACAAGAATGGCGACAGCTATAGTTGCATTGTAGCTACTGACTAAAAGGTTAGCAAGCAAAAAAAAGAGACTCGAAAAACGAGTCTCTTTTTTTTGCTTGCTAAATTTGTTTTAGCTCGTTGGCAAGCTTGCCAACCATGTCTTTAGCACCACCAAATAACATCATCGTTTTTTGTTGATAGAACAAGTCATTTTCGACACCTGCAAAACCAGCACTCATTCCGCGCTTAATCACGATCGCATTTTTGGCTTTATCCACTTCTAAAATCGGCATTCCATAAATCGGGCTAGCTTGATTAGTTCGCGCCGCAGGGTTGACCACATCATTCGCACCGATAATCAACACCACATCAGTATTTTCAAACTGGGTATTGATATCGTCCATGTCATAGAGTTGCGAATAAGGCACATTTGCCTCAGCAAGCAATACATTCATATGCCCAGGCATCCGACCTGCGACAGGGTGAATGGCAAACTTCACTTCCACACCTTTGCGTTCGAGCATGTCCGATAACTCACGGACAGCGTGCTGTGCTTGAGCGACTGCCATACCATAACCAGGGACGATTACTACCGATCGCGCATAGCCCAACATCATCGCGCATTCTTCGGGATCTATAGTTTTCACAGTTTTGTTGCTACTGTCCCCTGCGTCACCTTCTACAACTAAGGCTTCACCAAAGCCACTAAACAAGACGTTGGGAAGAGTACGGTTCATGGCTTTACACATGATCTGGGTGAGGATCAAGCCTGAAGCACCAACTAATGCTCCAGCAATAATCAATACATTATTCATCACCACAAAACCTGCGGCGCTAGCGGCAACACCTGACAAGGAGTTCAGCAGCGAGATCACCACAGGCATGTCGCCGCCACCAATGGGAATCACGAATAATACGCCCACTAAAAGGGAAATGATATTAATGCCAATGAATCCCACAACATCAGTAGGATTAGCAATTAGCATGGCTGCACCAACGGCAAAGGTAACTAACAGCAGGATATTAACGGTTTGCTGATAGGCAAAGCGAATCGGTGCGCCTTTCATGATCCCTTGCAATTTTGCAAAGGCGATCATGCTGCCCGTAAAGGTGATATTGCCAATCAGCACGCTAGCAATAATTGAGAGATTATCGACTAGGGGCAATGTTAAACCATGACTAGTCACGCGCCAATATTCGCCCACAGCAACTAACGAAGAAGCCAAACCGCCTAAACCATTGAGTAAGCCCACCATTTGGGGCATATCGGTCATGGCGACTTTGTAAGCAATCAGAGAACCGATCGCCGATCCAATTGCGATCGCCACTAAAATCAATCCATAACTCAATACTTGCTTGTCGAGCAATGTTGCCACAACTGCTAATAACATGGCGATCGCGCCGAGCAAATTCCCCTTACGCGCCGTAGCAGGTGATCCCATCTGTTTGAGACCAATCATAAAGAGGGTCGCTGCTACCAAATAGGTAAGCTGAATCCCTGTCGGCACATAGCCCAAGATATTTTCTAGCATGGTGCTTTACGCCTCTTTCTTTTTGAACATTTGCAACATGCGATCGGTGACGAGAAAGCCACCAACAACGTTAATTGTGGCGCAGACAACCGAGATTAGTCCCAGAATTACTGAGAGATTGGGATTGACATCGCTACCCGCCACAATCAAAGCCCCAATTACCGATATTCCTGAAATGGCATTGGAGCCAGACATTAGTGGTGTGTGTAATGTCGGGGGAACTTTATTAATTACTTCAAACCCTGCAAATGAAGCCAGTACAAAGACAAATAGAGCGCTAATTAATGATTCGTTCATAGTTAATTTCTGTCGGCACTAAGTACCGACAATGCAATTGAATGTGGACTAAGGAACGGATTTTTTGTGGCGTGGCTTCGCCGCGCCACAAAAAATCTGGTTCTTTAAACGGTGACTGCTAATTGAGAAAGTGCATCTTTAACTCGCTGATTGCGAATCTCACCAGCATGAGTGATACAGGTGCTGCTGATAATATCATCGTCAAAATCAAGGTTTAGTTCACCCTTCTTGATCAGGTGATTGAGTAAATTGAGTAGATTTTTGGCATATTTTTGCGAAGCATGGATTGGCATAGATGACGGTAAATTAATTGGCGAAATAATTGTTGCCCCGTGACAAAGCACATCTTTACCAGCAATAGTTCCTTCACAATTACCTCCTTGTTCACCTGCCATATCGACAATGATTGACCCACGTTTCATTTGGGCGATCATGTCATCAGTAACCATCACAGGTGCTTTACGCCCAGGCACTTGGGCGGTGGTAATCACAATGTCTGCATCTTTAATATGCTTAGCGAGGATCACTTGAGCATGTTGTTTGGCGGCTTCCGAAATCTCTTTTGCATAGCCACCTGCGGCTGTTGTATCTTCTTCCAAAGTGACATTAATGAATTTCGCGCCAAGGCTCTGCACTTCTTCGCGTACCGCAGGACGGATATCATAGGCTTCCACCTGTGCGCCCAGACGACGCGCCGTGGCGATCGCCTGAAGCCCTGCGACACCAGCACCGAGTACCACCACTTTTGCTGGCGGGATCGTGCCTGCGGCCGTGGTCAACATCGGCAAATACTTAGGCAAAGCTGCTGCTGCGATTAGTACGGCTTTGTAACCAGCGATCGAAGCTTGTGAAGAGAGCGCATCCATACTTTGCGCCCGACTACTGCGCGGGATCATCTCCATGCTCATCGCCGTTACACCCTGATGGGCAAGACGGCGAATTAGTTCTGGTCTCCCCAAGGGATTAAGAAAACCGATGGTAATCTGTCCTTGCTTGAACATACTCACTTCCTCTTCACGGGGCGCACCGACCTTGAGCAAAATTTCTGCTTCATTAATCAGAGCGCTTTTGTCAGTGATAATTTTGGCTCCTGCTTCCACATAAGTGGAGTCTGCAAAAAAGGACAACTCACCCGCATGACTTTCAATTAAGACTTCCAATCCACTTTTAGTTAAGCGGCTAACAACTTCAGGAATTAGCGCTACTCTACGTTCACCAAATTCTATTTCCTTGATAACGCCTATCTTCATTCATGCACCTTATTCAATTATCTTCACTTACCCAAATTTGTGATCTCGCAACCATTAATTAACTGATGTTACGTGGAAGGAATTCCTGTTATAGCAAAGGTCTAGGGCTGGCACGGGGGCACAGCCCCTACAGTAACCTCTAAATTTTGAGGTAGGGGCAATGCCCCCGTGCTTGCCCTGCTTCGCTAGCAGCAAGAGGTCTAACATCTAAGTTCCACGTAACATCAGTAATTAAGGGCAATTCATCACTGCTCTTATAGCGCTTTTCAAGCAAGCGAGGTACATAGGTTTGTTTCCCCGCCTTCGGCGGGGAAACAAACCCGTACTTCACTAGACTGATAAACGCTATATTCCACAAATCAAATAAGTAGGAAGGTTCAATTACTTGTAGGATGCGCCAGTTCAAGGATGAACTGCGACGTAACGCATCAATTAGTTATCAATTATGGGTTACGCTATCGCTAACCCATCCTACATTTAATTCAACAACTTACTTAGGATTGCTGTATGGGTTACGTTCATTGTAAGAACCTAAATGTGACCTTTTGGCTACTTCTTCAGATAATCTTTAACTGTCTTAACGAAAGCACCGCAGAAATATTTACTTTCAATAACTTTTGCAAATAAGTTTAATGATCACGACCTACACACAACGTAAAAAAGCGAAAGCTTGGCTCAAAAACTATCGTGGTAAACGTCCAGTATTTGCCTGTGTGTTGGGCTTTACGGAAACAGGACTAATTCCTAATATCTCTGCTGCGGGAGCAACGCCTGAAGATCGCAAATATACCGCGATCGCCGATGCCGAATTTCTTGCCACGGGATTAAATATCAACTTCCCTTTGCCGCCTCTTGTTGCAGGCGCTTCCCCCGTCTTAATTTCCCGCGCCGTTGTTGCCGCGCAAGAGTTACCGCTTTTTATTTTTGATGCAGGCTTAGCGATCGCACCGACAGTTGAAACCAAGGCGATCGCCCTCGGTGGATCACCAGCCAAGTGTCTGAGTACAGGGAAAGCTTTACCCATTGAAACAGTGCTGCAATTATTTGTACAGGGCTTAGTGTGGGGAGAGAAGTTAGCCCAAGCGGAAGCCTATGTAATCTTGAGTGAATGTGTAGTTGGTGGGACGACTACAGCTCTTGCCGTGCTGACTGCGTTAGGAATAGATGCAAAAGATAAAGTCAATAGCTCTCATCCCACCTGTAACCATGCTCAAAAATGGGGAATCGTCCAAGCAGGATTGCAGCATCTGGAGCAACCAGCCACGCCCTTTGAAATCGTTTCAGCAGTAGGCGATCCCATGCAAATTGCAGTGGCAGGAATGGCGATCGCTGCAAGTCGTCATGGAGGTGTATTGCTGGCGGGCGGAACCCAAATGTTAGCTGTTTATGCTCTCGCAAGGGCGATCGCTAATGAGCAACATTTAGTCTGGAATCCTGAGGCGATCGCGATCGGCACAACCCGATGGGTTGCTGAAGATCCCACAGGTCACACCGTTGAGCTGGCTTTAGCGGTGCGCGATGTACCATTGCTCGCTACACAGCTAAGTTTTGCCAAATCTAAGTTTCTACAGCTACGCGCCTATGAACAAGGCTTTGTTAAAGAAGGTGTTGGCGCTGGTGCGGCGGCGATCGCTGCTCATTTGTACCAAAATTGGACGCAAGAGAAGTTGCTGAGCGCGATCGAATCGCAGTTATAGCTGAGGTTCAATCCCCGCCGCACGCAGTTGGGCAATCAAGATCTCATTTTTTTGACGCTCTTGCTCGGCAATTAACCTTTCCTGTTGCGCGATTAACTTTTCTTGTTCAGAAGTTTCCCAGCCTGTTAACAGCAAATTGCCGTTAGCATCCCACCAACGCAGCCAAGGCAGTTCCAAATTTTGGTAAACACCTTGCCAAATGCCAATCTCCACACCTAGCTCCTCAATGGGAAAATGCCCTCTCTCATTTGCAGGAACCAATTCAAAGTGATTTGTCACATGGCGATATAATTCAATGCTGGATTTCTGCACCTCATAAATGCCATAAAAAGCAGGACGAATCACCTGCTCATAAATAAAAAATTTACCTGTCCAAGGTGTGCGATCGCGTTCTTCTTTGCCAGTACCAGACACAAATTCTAAAATGATCAGCGGTGCAATAAATTCTTGCCACAGCACATAGGATCGGCGAGACTGACCATCTAATGTCGGTGGGACATTCGGCACATAAAACCAATCAGGAGCCTCTGCACCTTTCTCAGGGGGGGCTGTCATCCGCCAATATATTCCCGAATCTTGCCCGATCGCATATTGTCCATCGGGATGACATTGTTGCAAAATCGGCTCAATCGAATCTGTGAGCAGGATACTTTGCGGATGCTCTTGAAAATTTTTCTCAAAAGTACCATCAGATTCGGGAAGTTGCGTATGGTCGGGAAGTGTGACGCGATCGCTAGATGGATCTAAGGTAAAAGTCATGTTTTTTCCTTCTGCACAAATGTACGCATTGAGTCTGCACAAACTCAATAATTTTAGCTCATTATCAAAAATCCCAAAGTGTTTGCGGCGTTTCTATCTTTCAGAGAACCGCGTAATTCTTGGGTAGTTTGGGAAGAAGATGGACGCTATCCTGATCTAATTATTGAGCTACTATCTGACTCAACCGCCAACGTTGATCGCACAATCAAGCGTAACTTGTATGCTGAGAGATTTCACACGCCAGAATATTTTTATTTTTCACCTGACACCTTAGAATTTGCTGGATTTCGGTTAGATATTAATCAATACAAACCGATTACTGCTAATGCTCAAGGCTGGTTATGGAGTGAGGTAATCGGTGCATTTTTAGGAATTCATGAGCGGCAACTGCGCTATTTTTCTCTAGAGGGAGCATTATTACCGACACCTCAAGAAACAGCCCAAAGAGAAATTCAAAAAGCTAATCAAGAGCGTATTAAAGCCGAGCAACAAATACATCGAGCGGAGTTAGCTGAGTCGAAGTTACAAGAGTTACAAGAGAAAATGCGATCGCTGGGTATTGCTGATGAGTAAGTAAAAAAATAATAGATGGAGCGAAGCGCTGCCTATTATTTGGTAGCTATGGATAAAACAGAATCATAGATTTTCATCAATTGATGATAGTTAGCAGAACGGGTATAGCTTTCTTTGTAAGTTTTATAGGCATTGTTGCCCATAATTTGCATAGCTTCAGGATTTGTGCCACACCAATATAATTTTTCTGTCCAATCGTTAATGCGATCGCTAGGAACTAAAAATCCGTTATATTCCGAGGTGATTAATTCCGATAAAGCTCCTAAATCTGAGGCTATTACAGGTTTACTGCACACAAAAGCTTCAACTACAACCCGCCCAAAGGTTTCATACCATTGTGAAGGAACTACAATCGCAGTGGCAGACTGCATGACGGATGTAATTTGCAATGGTGGTAAATATCCAAGAAAATGTACATTTCTTAAGCTCATTTCATCAACAAAGCGTTGTAAATTTGCTTTCTCGGAACCATCACCAACAATATTTAGTTGCCATTCTGCTTTATTCAGTTCAGCCCATGCTTTCAGAAGGGTAATTACTCCTTTTTCTGGAGATAATCTTCCAACAAATAAAAAATTGGGATGAATCAAGGAAGAAGAGAAATCTCCTGTACTGTTTGGAGGATTAATCACATAGGGTTTCACATACAGGCGATCTCCGCTAACGCCTATTTCTTGGAGTTTCTTCGCAGCAAAGTGACTGGGTGTAATAAATGCATCCACATCTTGCCACCAAGTGCGTCGCCACCGATTGAATGAGATCATTGCCCACACTGCTAAAGACGCAATAGGAGAATCTCGATAACAGCCATAGCCAACGCCGCGCCAAGGATTTCGCCCCACACAAGCTTCACAAATTTTGCCATCTTTTAATAAATATCCATTCAGACAGCCCAGACGAAAATTATGCAGGTGTTGTATGGTCGGAATGTTTAGCGATCGCGCAGCAGCATGGACAGATGGTGAGAATAATGGAAAGAAATTTTGGACATGGACGAGATCGGGCTTGAGTTTTTGAAATTGCGATCGCATCTGGTGATAGACCTTAAAATTCCAAGCTGTCTCTACAAAAAGCTTGAGTTTATCGAACTGGGAATAGCCCTTAATCAGATCATTATGAGTCTCGATCAAAGTGACCCGATGACCATATTCGCGTAATAGTTCTACATCCGCATCGGTTGAGACATCTTCACCTCCCGCATATTGATAACGATTATGAAGCATCACAATATGTAGTGGCTTAAACATAAAAGCGACCTAACCAAGAAAATAACTTAGTGATAAACATTGGAAAGCCAATTAAAGCACCATATTTATAAGTATGGTAATAAAATTGAGTTGGTAAATGATAGGGAGATTTATAATCCCAGAATATTGATTGGAAGGTGCGATATTTTGCTTTCTGGACGTAGTTAGTAAAGTTATGAATGGGGTCTTTTTCTTCAACTAAAGTCACCTTTGCTTTGCCTAAAATATATACTTTAAAACCTGCTCTAGTCGCCTTTAAAGTATACATTCCATCACCAGCATATTGTCGAAATTTATTAGCATCAGGAGCGCTAATCTGCTTAAATACTGATGCTGATATTGCAACACAATAACCACTCAAGCCATCCACTTCGACAACTTCATGCTCTAATGCTTTTACTCGTCTTTTACCCTTAAATCCAGTTTCTACTAATAGTCCTGATTCTGCCTCATTGCAAGCAGCCCCCACAATTGAATTAGGATGTTCTTGTAGGAAATCTACTAATAGCTCTAGAGTGTTTAACTCAGTAAGACAATCATCATTTAACCAAATAAAATGTGTTGCTCCTTGTTGATTAGCATATTCCATTCCTAATGCGATCGCCCCAGTCCACCAAAGATTCCCGTCACCTTGTAAGACAATGACTTCAGGGTAGTTTTCTTTTACTTCTGTAGCAGTGAGATCGCTAGAGCCATCATCGACAACAATCACATGATATTTTTGCAAGTCGCCATTAGCTTTTAAGTTGTCTAGACAAGCTAAAGTAAGCACCTTGCGATTATGAACAGGAATAATAATGTAGATGGGTTGCATAACTAAACTACATGATGAACAATTTCTAAAAAGCGTCTTCCATATGCTCTGACTCGTTCTTGGTTGTCTTGTCGCGCCAAAGCTTCTAATTGGGGATTTACACCTGCTTCTAAAGTTGTTAGTGCTTGAGAGATTAATTCAGCAAGTTCTTCAGGATTACTTCGCTCAAAGAAATAGGAATTAGGGGGATTTTGCTCAAGATGCACAGGAAAATCAGAGGCAATTACTGGCTTACCTAAACTCCGAGCATCCTCGATTACGGAACTCCATCCTTCAAACAAAGAAGGTTGAATTACAGCTAAACATCTTCGCATCAATTGAACTTGATCGTTGCGAGGAATAGATCCTAAAACAATAAATTGCTGTTTAAGTTCTAGTCTTTCAACTTTTGCTAATAATTGGTTGAAATAATCAGGATTTCGATAATCAGATAAAGTACCAGTACATACGATGGTGGCATCAATATGTCTTTGTTTAAGAATTGCTAAAGCATCGATAATGACACCATAATCTTTATGCTTCCAAAACTGATTACTGACTAAAAAAAAGCGATCTGGTAGTTGATATTTGGCTTGCGTAATTTGGGGATCTGGTTTATACCATTGAGGATCAATAAAACTAGCAAAATGCATCACCATTGTGCGATCTCGTGATTGAGGATAGCGATCTCTAAAATCAGCACCAGCCATCTCACTACTAACAACGATCACAGGTGCATTATCCGCTATCCTTTGTAGCTCAGCATTACGAGCATCTAGTTGCTTTTGCGAGAATAAATGTGGTAAATGGCAATGTTGCAGATCGGCGACCCATGCGCCCCATTTATAAGCTGATCTTACACCTAATAAATCTGGATATACAAAATCACAGGAGCGTGGATTGAGTATCTTTAATGGCACAAATGGGACATATTCCGCTAATAGTTTACAAGCTTTTAAATAAATATATTCCGCAGTAGTACCTGCGTATACTTGAGATACCAAATCCCTGACTGGCTCTGCTAACCCTTCATTTCTTTTAAATAAAGCCAAGCTTAATCGGATATGTTCAGTTTCTTCAGATGGTAATTGCGCGATCGCCTTAATCAAATTTTGAATATATAAAACCCCACCTAACCAAGTCGGATCATGCACCATATTCAAGCAAATATGTAATTTATCTTGTGATTTATTCAGTGACTTATTTACCATCCGATAATTTCTCCACGACACCATTGCATAAAAGAATCTAAACCCTTCTCTAAATCAACTTTTGGCTCAAAACCGAGTTGTTGAATTTTGGTAATATTCGCTTGCCAATTACAAGGAACTCCTGATGGTAGATTTCCCACAAATTCAATCTCTATTTCAGGATTTAGTTTCGCAACAATTAATCTTACTAAATCTTCAATTTTGGTTTCCATACCAGTTGAAAGATTGAAAATATCTGCTTGACCAATACTATTTTCTGCTAAAACTAGCATTGCCGTAGCCACATCGATACCATGAATAAAATCACGGCTTTCTTGCCCAGTTCCATATAATTTAATCCTATTTTGGGTCAAGACTTTTTGGCAAATATCCCAAACCACTTGTCGTCGTAAACCTGCGCCATAGGCTGAAAAAATTCGTGCGATCGTGGTTGGCAATTGATAAACCCGAGAGAACTCTAGACAAAGTTGTTCTCCCATCAATTTATGAAATCCATAGGGAGATATGGGCGCAGTGACCTGTGATTCAGAGATGGGAATGGAGTTGGGGTTGCCATATACAGCCGCACTAGAGAGATAAATAAGATGACATTTAGGTACATATAGCCGCAGCGTATCTAAAAGATGAAATGTCATCGCCACACTAGCCTGAAAGTCAGAAGCAGGATCGCTGACCGAAAGCTCTACCGAAGCTCTACCCGCACAATGTACGCAAACAGTTGGTTGTAATTGCTGGGCGATCGCGACTAGATCTGGTGAAGGCAGAATAATTTGGTAATAATGCGATAAGTCTTGTCGAGGTGCATTTTCGGGAGGACGAGTGCCAATACCTGCTACTAACCATCCTGCTTGACTAAACTGGCGAGCAATATATCGACCAAGAAACCCTGTAACACCTGTAATTAAGACTATTTTCATAAATCCTTCACTTGGATTAATGCACCCAGTTCTAGATCATACAAAGGCATTTCTGAAATTTGTGTTAATCGAGCATCAAAATCCAGATAGGATAAATTTCCACTTATGTCACGCGATTCTCTAAATTGCGGTTTTCTATAAGCTGTTTCAGGTGAACAGATAGAACGATCACCAACTAAGTCTTTCCTGAGAAAGAACAGATTATTCCCAGCACTATTAGAGCCAAGCAGCACATAACCTTTGGATGCTGCTAAATGGCTTAAAGCAGCTATAGAAGCACCATAATAAAGACAGGAAAAATGAGCTTTGTCTCTAGAAAATGATTTGTCATAGGGAATTGTTACTTTTCTATAATTGCCAAATAAACCGTTGTATTCACATATCACAATTCTTGGAGTAATGCAGTTAATTGCTTCCCAAACCCAGTAGTCATTGCCATCAATATCGACAGATAGCAAGCCAATATCACCTATCATGCCACAGTCAATTAGCAATTTGTTGATATTATCTTTATCAATAAAAGCACATTCTGCTTTGAGGTTATACTTCCAATATATTTGATCTTGCTTGATATAATGAATATTATCTGGAGAGTTATCTATAACTAGCCCTGACCAATTATTATTAATCAATAAAAACCTAGTATTAGATTCGGTGTAGTTCTGCACTCCAAATTCTACAAATATTTTATTTTCAATCTCTATTGAATTAATTAATGATTGAATAATGCCATCTTCTCCCCACTGAGAAAAGACTCTAAATTCGTTATATTGAAAATCAGTTTGATGGAAAATATCAAGCAAACTATAATGTGTTCTATAGTTTTGCCTGCTCTCAATCCTTCCCAAAGATTCGCGTATTTTAATCAAATCAGATCTAATTTCTTTAATACCCTCAAAAAAATTTAATTTAAGCTTTAACTTATACCAAAGAGTAAAAATATAATCTGGAATTTTTTTTAACATACTATAAATCACTTATATCTAACTATTAATTATGATTATATTTGATCAAGAGTTTATAGGAACAAAAAAATTTACTAAGTTTTTAAGTAATCGTCTGATTAATTTATAGAAATAATATTTACTGAATAAACATCTATACAATATTATATTCATGTCACGTGGGGAAAGAAGAAAATCTTGTCCTAACTCACTAAATGCAAATTGTTTTTGCTGTTGAGAATTACAATCGTTAAATTGAAAGTACTGAGATGCGTTATCTTCCCAAGCTCTTAAATTTCCTAGAAATTCCAATGTTTTACATTCTGGATCTTCTTCTGCAATTACAAGTTGTGTTTCATAAAAAAAAGAAGTAAGTCCCATTGCAGAAGCAAATACCAAAGCTGATGTAACTTGATTTGAGAATGCATATTTCTTCCCATGTGCGTTTGCAACAAAATTTTTCAGAAAATTGTTGTCGTATAAACTATTTCCATTATTAACAATTTCAAATCCTCTTTTCAGAAATGGAGTTTCTTTTTTTAGATCCATATCTAAGTGATACATACATACAGTAATAGGTTTATACTCATCTGGAAGAGAGTCTAGCATAAGAGCATATTCTTCATAATCATACTCTACCCTGCATAATTTAGAGGAATGGGCTGGAAAAACAATAGAACCTTGTTTTTCAATTGGCTCAACATAGCGTAAATTCTTTAGTAAATATAGAAATGGTGATCCTACGGTACGAGTATTTAAGCCTTTAAATTTAATTTGATATTTTATCTCCAAATCTCGTGTCCAAAACCAGTTTTCCGCAGCATCATAACGGACATCATGAGTATGAATTAGGCTAGTCCATCCATGTTGAATGCCTACAGGTAAGGGTAAAAACTTAGGAAAATTTGCATATTCTTTAATAATTTCTCCTAGACCATAATAATCTATGCCAGAATAAAGTTCTTTCATTTAATTCAATTAAAATATTGATAAAATTTGTGATAGAAATCCATTTTAGTGGTAATTATGAATTTAGAACATCTTCAAACTTGATTCGCTCAAATCCAGATTCGTCTCCCTTTAAAGTGGCATTAAATATTTTGACATCATCTTTACTAAAAGTTCTAGTTATACAATCAATAGACTTTTCATAAAGTCCTACTCTAGAAGATTGATGGTTCTGATTGACAAAATATTGATTATAAAAATCAATATGTTCCTCCATAGAAAAGAGTGGATCTAATCCATAAAAATTGTAATTTAAGTAGTCTTCTAAAGAATTAATAGTACCTCCGTCCATTCCCAAGAGATAAATTTCTTTAATACCCATATAGAAAGCTGACAAAAGTGCAATATCTATAAAAACAAGCCCGTGATTAGATAAAGGCTTACTTAGATCAGTTGGACAATACTTTAAACTAGATAGTGGCTTTAGAAATGGGACAGGAGTGTGAAGATAGTATACTGAATGTTCCTGAAAAAGTTTATTCTCACGATCGACTAGTTGTGCAGATTTTGAGAACAACTTAATAGTATTTTTTGTTTTGTCTTTCTGTAACTCATACCAATTTTTTCTAAAATCAATATTATTAGCTACTGGATCACAGTTGCATAAATAAGTAGGATTAATTTGTTCATATTGAGGATGATGAAAAAAACTATTTAGAACAAAAGTAACTTCATTTGAAAGCCTCGTCAAATCTTGCTTAAGAATAGAGGGGCCATTACCAATAATGAAAGCCCTCTTGCCTATGTGTTTATCTTTGAGTTCTAAGTTCTTAATCTCTTCTAAACCAAACTTTTTCCAGTAAAAGTAACGATTAGCCAGTCTGCGAAATGATTTAGGAGTAATAATCCTACAAACATCCTTTATGGATTTTACAAAGTTATATTTGTCTCTGGTATTCATATATTTATCTGTCTAAACTCTAAATTTTCTTGAATTAGCTCTTCATAAGTTCCTGAGTCAACAACTTTTCCTTCTTTCACCAAATAAAGCCGATCACAGTTCTTTACAGTACTTAAGCGATGAGCAATCATAATCATAGTTTTGTGTCCACTCATGGCTTCTAAAGCCTGCATAAACTCTCGTTCGGTGGTATTGTCTAGTGCGGCAGTTGCCTCGTCCATGATAATTATTTCAGGATTATGATACAAAGCCCGTGCAATACCAATGCGCTGACGCTGACCTCCTGATAGACGAATTCCATGCTCACCCACCAGAGTATTTAGCTGTTCTGGCAAGCTATTTACCAACTCTTCTAACTGAGCCGCTCTAATTGCATCCCATACTTGCTCTTCTTTGATTTCGTCAGCGACCAGACCAAAGGCGATATTATTGCGAATCGTGTCGTCAGAAAGATAGATGCTTTGAGGAATATACCCAATTTTTTGCTGCCAGCTTTCAAGATTAGATAGGATATTTTTACCGTCTACAAGTACTTCACCTTGGCTAGGGATTAGTAACCCTAAAAGAACATCAATAAGTGTAGTTTTACCAGATCCTGAGGCTCCCACAAAGGCGATCGATTGACCCTTAGTTATTGATAGAGAAATCCCTAGTAACGAAAGTTTAGAAGCATTGGGATACTTGTAATTGATATCTTTTAGCTCAATTGAGTTTTGGAATAGATGTGACGGGGCTTGAGTAGATTTAATTAATGATGTTTGAGTTGATGTGGTCTCTAAAGACACAAGATCATAATGAATCACATCAACGGAGTCTTTTGAATAACGAATAGTTGTAATTGTAGAAATAATACGCTTAGCAGAAGGCATCAAACGTACAGCCGCTATCGCAAATAAAGACAGCATTGGTAAAATCGACTGAATTTGTCTACCTTGAATTAAGCTAAAAATGACAATTAATAATACAGATGCAATCAAAACTGTATCTATAAATAGGTTAGGTAATTGAGTTGCTAATCCTACAATTAGATTGGCTTTACTATAAGCTTGTGTACTTTTTGCAAAAGTATCAATAAAGAACATTTCTCTACCCAATACTTTAGTTTCTTTAATTCCACCTAAGCCTTGATTGACCCATTTAATCATTTGACTGCTTTGCTCTTGGCGAATTAATCCCTGTCCATTCATTTGATTGCGGATGGTTTTATTGAGCCAAAATATCGATACACATAGAAATATGGCAGCGATCGCTGATGATAATGGTTCCGCGATCAGAAGTAAAACTGTGATACAGACCATCACCATCATTTCCGTAATTAAAATCAGCATTGGTATTAGTACCCCTGAAAAAATCAATGGGACTTCAGAGGTAACATTACGAACCAACTCTGCTGAATTACGTTGAAGGTGAAATGTATAAGGACTATTTAAATATAGTTTTAAAAGACGAGCAGAAAGAGACATCTGCTTTTGATACAAAAATCGATACTGAAAATAGGTAAGAATAGCTAGGTATGTATTTTTAAATAGGTAAACAATTAAAAGAATGAGACTCATTAATAATAAGAATAACTGATGAGAATTTGCTCCTAGTTGGGTATAAAGCCAACTTAGTATTTCTTGCTGTTCAATAATTTCAGGATTTCCTAATAAGGATACAAAAGGAGGAATCAATCCAACTCCTATTGTTTCTAATCCTGCCCCCACCAGCATAAGCAAAAAAATTGTAGCAATCTGCCACTTCTCTTGGGAATTAAATATGTAAAGTAACTTACGAAGCAATTTATTCATATTAAATCCCAAGTCATTGGCTGACCTGCTTTTGCATTCCTTACAATCTTCTTACCAAGCAAAATATTATAGTATTTAGTTGGCAAACCTAACCCTGGACGAACTGATCTTAAGTTCTCTTTCGTGAAGACATCACCAACTTTCATGTCTTGTGAAATGTAAAGCGATCGCCTAAATACTAGTGATTTTTTTTCCGCTTCCGTTGCGCCGTAACTAATCTTCCCTAGAGCTTGCCAAGCTCGTTTCGATTCAATTACCAACTGCCGCATTTCTTCTGACTCCATAGAAAAAGCAGAATCTACGCCACCATCAGCACGGGCTAGGGTGAAGTGCTTCTCGATTACCGTTGCGCCTAATGCAACACTCGCCACAGCCACCCCAATTCCCATTGTGTGATCTGACAGTCCCACCTGCACATCAAACAAGTCTCGCAAGTGGGGAATTGTCAAAATATTGGTATTTTCTGGTGTTGCTGGGTAAGTGCTAGTACACTTGAGCAAAATTAGATCCTCACAACCTGCTTCCCGTGCAGTTCTGACTGTTTCATCTAATTCGGCGATCGTTGCCATCCCCGTCGATATAATTAACGGCTTACCAGTACTTGCAACCTTTCGGATTAACGGTAAATCTGTATTCTCAAAGGAAGCGATTTTATAGCAAGGCATATCTAGGGATTCGAGGAAGTCAACTGCAGTAGCATCAAAGGGGGTACTAAAGCCGACAATACCGAGTTCTTTACAACGTTTAAAGATCGGTTCATGCCATTCCCAAGGTGTATAAGCCTGTTGATATAGTTTATAAAGAGAAGTACCTTGCCAAAGGCTTTGAGAATCATTAATGAAAAATTCTCCTTCGCTAAGATCAAGGGTCATCGTGTCAGCGGTGTAGGTCTGAATTTTTAAGCCTTGCGCTCCTGATCGTGCCGCTGCCTCCACAATTTCTAATGCTCTTTCTAAGGATTGATTATGATTGCCCGACATCTCCGCAATTACAAAGGGTACGTAATCCACCCCAATTTTTTGACCCTGAATTTCAATTGTTTTCATATATGTACTCTAGTGCTGAATGAGTTGGGATACAATTTACCTTTTTAAATCCCCCACTCTCAAAAAGCTTTATTGATGAAACATTACCTGATTTTATTAACGCTCGAATTTTAATGACTGAGATATGCTGAAAAAGCTTACTGATCGCCATTTGCAGAATTAATTTCCCATAACCTTGACCACGGTATTTATGATCAACACTAATGCTTACCAAAGCCTGCAGTTCCTTATCAATATCAAATCTAATTTGACCTACTGGCTGTTTTAGTTTATTAACAGCTATAAAATAATAACAGTCAACAGAATTCAGTTTCTCATTAAACCATTTAAGATGGTCTTCCCATAAAATATAATCAGAACTAAAAGATGCTGCTCTTGATATCGGATCGTTAGCCCATTTCCATAAGAGTTCGCAATCCTCATACTTAGCGTCTCTTAACTTTAATTGTTTGTCAGTTAAATTCATGACTAGCTAAACCGGTTTTCATCTAATACTTGCTCAAGACTAGCGATCGCCTTTTCGGGGAAATTGCTGAAGGAAAGTTGCGAGCGTTTTAGATAAAAAATTCTCTTGAGTTAACATTTTCATGACCTCTCTATTACATATTGATATAGTTTACTGAAGTTCCTTAATAAAATCAGTGATCGCCTCATACTGATCATAGTAAATAATATACTTTGCGAAAGTATTTAGACTTAAATCAGGAAAAAATTGACTTGAGTTTAAATTTTCATAGATTTGTTTTTCCTTGACTAAACAATAGACATTCAATAATCCATCTTCCCAATACCAAACCTCGGAAATTCCAAGACGCAAATATAAATCTAATACATTAATATTTCCACTAGTTAAAATGACTTCTACGACCAAATCAGGAATATTTTTTTTAATATCAAAATTGTAAGACTCATCAGGTTCTTTACGCCCCCCTAATTCCTTATTACCTAAAGTGGCACTCCCGCGTTTATAAAAGCGAATCCCCAAATGGCGCATATAAGCTTCTAGTAGCAATCCAATTGTACTTTTAACATCCTCATGTTCCGAACTCAAGGTCATGATTTCTAATATGCCATCTAAATAAACAAACCTTACACCTTCAATATCAGAAAAGGATGCTTCTATACTTTCAAATTGCACCCAGCTAACGCCTTGAATAGTGCAGTTTGTGTCGTTTATTTTGCTTTTTTCTATAGTTGTAGTCATTGTATATCAATCACTAATATCATCAATCTGGTGTGAATACGGATCTTTACTCAGCTTGATATTGAGCTTGTTCAGATTGTAACCAAAAGGCTGCATACAACCCGATACAAGACTAGGCTAACATATTTAACATTTTTGCGACGCAACGCGACTCGCGCCGTTTCCATCAACTAACTTGCGTCCTTTTTTGCTCATGTCTTCGCGCTTATGGCGATCGCCGATCAATTCCCGCAATACCAAACTAATCTGCTCAATGGTCACATCCTGATGCCAACCCAGATTAATGATCACGCCTTGTCGATCTAGCTCTACGGCGATCGCTTGTTGATTATCAGCAATAGTGATTACCAGACTGGGCAAGCCCATAAAAGCGAGTTCCCAATTTGTCGAGCCACCTGCGGCGATCGCCAGATCAGCCCAAGCCATCAACTCAGGCATATTACTAACATTACGTTGTAAAGAGATTGCTAGGCTTGCATCGGTGACTTCTCTCTGTAAACATTCATAATGGGGATTGCTGCCGCCAATTACCACAATGGTTTCTAATTTATCTTTATTTAAGAGATTCAAAGCTTGAATTACTTTAAGCGTTACATTGTCTGGATCACTGCCTCCTAAAGTTATTAATATTTTAGAAGCGATCGGGTTTACTTCTCTTTGCCAATCTCGCCATTGCCAAAACTCGCGCCTGAGCAAAGTATATTCTGTACCCAATAACAATTTTGTATATGGTTCTCGATTGATATATAGCTCTTGATTTGCCGAAATATTTTGATTTAAGACTAGATCGGCATAGTAATGATCTGCATGACCGAAATCATCAATAAATAGCAACCTAGTCCCAGAATCCTTGATAATTTTTTGATATTCTGTTCCAAAATGGTAGCCATCCACAACCACCCATTGCGCTGCAAATTGTCGAATAAAGTCTACTGTCTGATAAGCATCCTCATCGCTGCCAGCCTCAACTGATAAATAACTAACCTCTATTCCCTGCGATCGTAATTTATTTTCTAGGACAGAAGGTTTATGGGCTAATAAAAATACAACTTTGCCTCCTTGATCTTGCCACGCTTGCGCTAACGCTATGCACCGCATAATATGCCCTGTCCCTATAGTCGCGGAGGCATCGGCACGAATAATTAGATTTGTACTTTGCATATTTTGATTGTCATAGACGTTTTGACTCTGCAAGAAATAGATTTACCATTGCGAACCTTTCCAGAAATTTGTCCCTACGAGTTTGAACAGTTCATTGCTAATAGTTTTGTCTGTGATATAAGCCAAGCTTGGAGATTTATTTTAAGTTGCACTTTTTTAGCTTAAATTCTGACGCACGGGAATTCCCTCATCTCTCATGGCTACTTTTGCGCCAGATGGTGTTTGCTCAGTAAAGTGAAAAATGCTAGCTGCGGCTACAGATGAAGCTCCTGCCTGTTTGACAGCATCGATCATATGTTGATAATTACCAGCACCACCTGAAGCGATAACTGGAATATTAACCGCAGATACTACTTTCTCTATTAATTCTAAGTCATATCCCTGCATTGTTCCGTCGCGATCAATTGAGGTTAAAAGTATTTCGCCCGCTCCGCGATCGGCTAATTCTCTAGCCCAAGAAACAGTTTCACGTTGAGTATTTTGCGTCCCTGCATGACTAAAGCAAATAAAGCGATCACCTAATCGACGTACATCTATACTCACAACAATACACTGTACCCCAAACTGATATGATGCTTTATCAACTAAGCAGGGATTATCAAAAAGCGCTGAATTTAGGGATATTTTATCAGCCCCAGAATTAAGTAATGAGATAATTTGAGATAGATTGGTAATTCCACCACCAACTGTCAATGGAATAAAGCATTCATCTGCAAAATCATCTAAGGATTCATAATCTGGGATATTTCCTTCTCTTGAAGCCATAATATCTACCAATATTAATTCATCGACTTCACGAGAGTTATACACCTTAATAGCTGGCAGTAACGGTCCAATTCTGCGCCAACTATCAAAACTGACCCCTTTGACTAAACCGAAGTCTTTCCATAGTAATGTAGGAATCACACGGACTTTCAGCATGATGCAAACTCAATAAAATTTTTCAAGATTTGCTGTCCAGCTTTTGAACTTTTTTCTGGATGAAATTGCGTTCCGAATATATGATTTTTGCTAACCGAAGATGTAATAGAGATATCATAATTTGAAGTAGCAATTACATTAGATGTATCATCTGCTATCAAAGCATAACTATGAACAAAATAGAAGTCTATTGATTGAGGTATATTTTTAAATAGAGGTGTACTTTCCTGATGATTTACTTCATTCCAACCAACATGGGGTATACGAAGCCTACAACCCAATTTATCAAGACGGAGAACTTTACCTGAAATAAAGTTGAGTCCTTCATTAAGCCCATTTTCTTCACTCGAGCTAGAGAGCATTTGCATACCAAGACAAATTCCAAGAAGAGGCTTACCTTCTTCTATAACTTGCTTTTGCAAAGACTCAATCCAGCCTTTGGTAGATAATTTTTTCATTCCTTCGCCAAAAGATCCAACACCAGGAAGAATGATGCGGTTAACGTCTAATAGTTGTATGGGGTGTTCAGCAACAATAACATCTGCACCAAGATTTTCTAGAGAGCGTCGAACTGAACCCAAGTTTCCCATACCATAGTTAATGACGGCAACTTTCATACATGTATAGACTTTAGAACTCTATAAAAGCAATTACAAATTATCATTATTCAATTTCTCAAGGTTGCCGTGTTTATCTTTAATTAGCATTCCTGCTGTGTTGCGTTTAAATATTTTTTTATTAGTGAAGCGATCGCAGATTTTAATAAATTCATCAATAGATAGATCTAGTGGATCGAGAATATCTTTCAAGGGCTTTCCTAGATAAGTCCAAGGAAATTTTCCATCTCTTGCTAAGACTATATCCAAAGCATCTTGACGGGTGATTCTTCCTCTACGTACATGTAGGCAAGCAATATCAGTAGAGCGAGCGAATCCAAATTTTAAGAACTTAAAGTAGTCATGAATTCCAGTTTGATGGTTGTCAAGGTTTTCATAATTTACCATCGATCCCTCAACTGCTTGAGCAAAAGTTGTCAATCCATTAGCTTGAGCAATTAGCGCGTTTGAAAGTCCATCCCAAGGAATATAATGACCAAGAAACAAGCCAGTGACTCCTACCCTCTGTAATTCTTCATCAGTTGGATATTGGTATGGTAACAAATGCTTTTGCTCAATAGCATATGTAGTTGATAGATCGCTAACACGTAAACCTAATAGTCCACCAAACTCTTCGAGCCACCTGCGGGTAAGAATATTATTTTCAGCAGCACCAGCAGGACCGCCATATTCATTTTGAGAATTTTCCCCCCAAATGATTAGAGGGACATTAAACTGCACAGCAGCACGAACAGGAATTGTAAATATACCAACATGCTCTGGCCATGAAATATCACCTACCTCTGTTAGTCCAATACGGTTAAGTTTTACTCGGACTAATGGATTTGGGGAAAACTCCATATAGTCAACACCGAGACGCTTAACGTTATCAATATTTTTTCTACCAATCGCAGAAAGATCGCATGTGGTAGATGTTACACACAGAGGATTCATCCCAAGCTGTAGCATTCTAACCACCTGATATGTACTATCCTTTCCTCCACTTACAGGTACAATACAATCCCAATTACTTCCATTGCTTTGATATCGGTCTAAAATTGTTAGTAATTCTTGACGACGTAAGTCCCAATTTACTAATTTTCTACTTTCATAAGACCGACAAGCATTACATACGCCTTCTTCGTCTAAATGAAGATCTGGTCTTGTGTAAGGCATTACACATCGGGTACAGTATTTAAGCATTTTTATCTCTCTTTTCCATTAGAAACCAGTTGATGTCGTCTTGAGGAAATGCAGGATCTCGATGATAAGCAAATCCGTAATCAATCAACTTTAAATCTTTGTACATATCCAACATCTCGCCTGCAAAGTCACGTTTGAATAGGCGATCGCTATGACCACGATAGGGGATAGCAACTGGTGAAGGATTGTAATATTCACAAATGAGAATATTCCGACTTGATGCATCATATATTTTCTTGTAAGTAGCTTCTAACTTATCTGGATTGATATGAATCAGAACACCTTTAATTAGAACTATATCCGATTGTTTCTCAACATGATAGTCAAATATTGAACCCGTGAATACTGAATTATCACCAATAAAGTTACTGAGTTCTCTTGCTGCATCTTGATTAATCTCTACCGCACTCAACTTGATATTTGGGTAGAGCAACTTAATAGCCCTTAAGTTCATGCCAATATTCGCCCCAAATTCAATACAAGATGTTAAAGTCCCAGCTTTTGATAAAGTACGACTAAAAAAAGCTAAATTTGATGCGAGCAATTCTTGACTATTATTTCGCTTAATATAGTCAGTACCAAAAATTCCTGCCCAAAAGTTTTCTTGTTCTGTTGTGTATTCTTCCATCTTAATCTCCATACTATTTTTGCTTGATATGTTTATTAATCATATTCCACTCAGGATTTTGGAATAGTAGAGCAAGGCAATCTTCTAGTGTGAAATCTGGTTTGAATGGATATAAATTTTCAATTATCTTCTTTATTAATTCAAAATCTTCTGGCATATCTACTGTCCATCGATAATCACCTTGATTCTCGAGGTACTTAACTTTTCCTAGTTTATACCGATTATGCTGCCGATAAATAAAGGGGGTGACATGTTCTCTGTCTGACTGAGCAGTTGATTGATAAAAGGCTTCATCTAAGACCTTGAAAGCAAATATCTCAGTATCCATGCCGCGAGGATAAGTCCTTTCTAGACCGTTAGAAACATAGTCGTATTTAGGATATTCATCTGAATAAAACTGGATAACTTGATCGATTACTTGAGGATCAATTATGGGGCAATCGGAAGTAACTCGAACTACAGCATCAGCTTGATGGGCGATCGCTGCTCCATGATAACGAGCTAAAACATCATCTTCAGAGCCACGATAGCTAGTAATAGATAGGCGATCGCATAGGTCAATAATTGGTTGATCAGTATCATTGATGGTAGTCGCTACGACAATTTGATCAGCTAATTTAACTCGTTTTAATCTCTCAATTTGATATTCCAGCAAAGGCTTTCCCAACACTTGCTTCATTACTTTGGCAGGTAGACGAGTAGAGGTCATTCTTGCTTGGTTTATAATTATAACTTTCATTAAATTATCAGTATTAAAGCGCTAATTTTTAGGTTCTGGACAGAAATCTTGATTGATGATCTCTTCTAAAATAAAGGGGCAAATCTCAGGGACGTTCTCGTCGGGTAAATCAGTCTCCGCTTGATCAAACTGCCCCTGACGCAGTAAATCTGATTGTTGATGCGCCCAGCTATAAAAGTCAAATTCATATAATGTGTCACTCAATATTTGCTCTCCATTAAGTCAAACTCTTTCGTAAATTGTCAACCACACGATTTTGATTTTCTTTGTTCAGTCCATAATACAAAGGAATACTAATAGCGCTGGCATAGTATGTCTCTGATTTAGGAAAATCCCCCCACCTAAATCCAATACTTTGATAATAAGGCTGAGTATGGACTGGAATATAGTGCAAATTTACACCAATACCAACTTGACGCAACTCTTCAAATACCTGTCTATGAGTTTTATGAATTTTGTCAAGATGCAAGCGAATTACATATAAGTGCCAACTAGATTCGGTGTCAGGATGTTGATAGGGCAAAGTAATCGGTAAATCTTTTAATAGATGATTATAGCGTTGTGCTAAAAACTGCCTTCTAGCAATAAATTCATCCAAACGTTTCATCTGACTTAAGCCCAAAGCAGCTTGGATATCAGTCATGCGGTAATTAAAACCTAGCTCTAGTTGCTGGTAATACCATGCGCCATGAGATTCCCCTTGCATTAAATCAGGATTGCGAGTGATGCCATGCGATCTCAGTCTGATTAATTTTTCATACAAATCATCACGATTAGTTAACACCATTCCCCCCTCACCTGTAGTAATTATTTTCACAGGATGAAAACTAAATACGGCTAAATCAGAAAATTCACAACAGCCGATCGCTTTGCCTTGATATTTCCCCCCAATCGCATGGGAAGCATCTTCTAGTACCTGAAATCCATATTGTTGAGATAAAGCCGAGATTTTCTGCATCTCGCAGGATTGTCCCGCAAAATGTACAGGTACTAAAACTTTAGGCAACCGTCCTTGCTGTTCAGCCCCATTTAACTTGTGCGTCAATTCGTCAATACTCAAGTTATAGGTATGGGGATCAATATCCACAAAATCGACTTTAGCACCGCAATATAACCCACAATTTGCTGAAGCTACAAAGGTATTTGGTGAAGTCCAGAGATGATCTTGCTTGCCTAATCCAATGGCTAAGCAAGCAATATGCAAGGCTGCTGTAGCACTAGAAACAGCGA
Source organism: Pseudanabaena sp. CCNP1317 (assembly GCF_034931345.1). Taxonomy (NCBI): domain Bacteria; kingdom Bacillati; phylum Cyanobacteriota; class Cyanophyceae; order Pseudanabaenales; family Pseudanabaenaceae; genus Pseudanabaena; species Pseudanabaena sp. CCNP1317. Next base: position 74,187 of record NZ_JAYGIF010000059.1, read on the forward strand.
TCGCATACTTAACTCCACAATAATCAGCAACGGTCTGTTCAAAACGTTCAACAGCTTTGCCTTGAGTTAACCAATCAGAATGCAATATCTCTACTACTGCATCAATATCTTGTTGGTTGATATCTTGCCTACCGTAAGGGATATAAGAGGTCATACTGCAAAGCTCTGATCGACATGGACTTTAATCAATTCCCTCAATTCATCAACATTCAAAAATTGCTTATTCTGACCAGAATTATAGCTAAAGCCAGCCTCAACCATTTTTGCGCCACTCTCACAATAGCGATCAATCAGATCGCCATTCACTGGCAAGATCGCGAAATATTCACCGCAATCAACGGTTGTAAAAGAATCTGAAGTCGTAATCATTTCTTCATGCACTTTTTCTCCCGCTCTAATGCCCACAATGCGCTGCTCACAATCAGGGGCGATCGCCGTGGCAACATCGGTAATTCGATAGGACGGAATTCGTGGCACAAAAATCTCGCCACCCCAAGCATTCTCAATCGCCCAGATCACCATGTTTACACCTTCTTCTAGGGTGATATTAAAGCGCGTCATTTGTGGATCAGTAATTGGTAAAACTCCTTCATGACGCTTTTGCAAGAAAAAGGGAATCACCGATCCTCTTGAACCCATCACATTGCCGTAACGCACCACACTAAAACGTAGATCCCGTGAACCCTTGATATTGTTAGCTGCAACGAACAACTTGTCAGCACATAACTTTGTCGCCCCATACAAATTAATCGGAGCCGCCGCCTTATCGGTAGACAAAGCCACAACTCTCTTTACCCCGCAGTCTAGAGCAGCTTCAATGACATTCTCAGAACCCAAGATATTGGTACGAATAAACTCGATTGGATTGTACTCAGCAGCAGGGACTTGTTTGAGGGCCGCTGCATGAACCACAATATCAATTCCTTCACAGGCGCGAGTTAAGCGTCGTACATCGCGAATATCACCGATGAAATAACGCAATCCTAAATGTTTTGTTTCAGAAAACTGTTGAGACATTTCAAACTGTTTTAATTCATCTCGCGAATAAATGACTAGACGCTGAATATTAGGGAATTTTTGGAGAAGCAGTTCTACAAACTTTTTACCAAAAGAACCAGTACCACCCGTAACTAGGATTGAGCTTTTTTCATTAATTGGCATAGGAATTATTACTCGTGAAAACCATACTTCAGCAAATAGTTTTGCAAATAGTTTACTTATTAAAACTCTAACCCATACGCTCAAGCGTTAAGATATTGATTGGTTCGTAGATGCGGTTTCGGGGTATCCCAAATCAATGGCTGTTAAACTTGCGCTGGATGATAAACAAGAAATACTTCGCCTCTATCGTGAGTCCGATGCGACCACGACCCAGTTGGCGAAGCAGTTTGGCATTAGTACGAGTACGGTCTTGCGACTGCTACAAGAGCTAATACCTGCTGACGAGTATCGACAATTGGTAGGTCAAAAAAAGGCTGAAGGAAAAAGAGGATCGCGGATCAATTATGATATTGGCGGTTTTCAGGTAAATCAGCTTGCTTTGATTCCTGACGATTTGCCACTAACTCCTGAAGCTAGTAACCCTGATTGTGAAACAAATTTTGACCAAGGTGATGAAACGGCGATCGCGATGGATGACAATCTAGATGAAACTCTGAATATTGAAGAAAGCGACCTCGATGACGAAGATCTAGAGGACGATGAAGACGAAGATGAAGATGACTTGGTTGATGAAGATAATCTTGATCTAGATGAGGATGAGCTAGATCAAGACTTCACCGATGAAGATGATGCTGATTCTGGCTTACCAATGTTTGCTGACCTCAGTGGTGGTCATAGTATCGGCGATCGCCTTGAAATCTTGCCCCTAGACAGAGCTGATTTACCTTTAATTTGCTATATCGTTGTCGATCGCATTGCCGAAATTATTACTCGCCCCCTTAAGGACTTTAAAGATCTCGGTGCAATTCCACCTGAGGAGTCACTGTCAAAAACAATTCCAATTTTTGATAATCATCGGGTAGCAAGACGGTTTTCCCATCACAATCAGCGTGTGATTAAGTTTCCTAGCGATTTGATTCATATCACCCGTCCTAAACTTGTTCAAAAGGGCATTACGCGCATCCTATTTAGTGGTCAGGTGTATACGTTAAGTTAAGTAAAAAGGCAAAAGGCAAAAGGCAAAAGTAAAAATAAAGTAAAAAAGAAAAGGCGAATCTAGTGTTGACTCTTTCCCCAGCGCGGCAAAAGTTTTGGCAAATTGCCCATACACCTGATCAAGACATGTCGATTGACCATTTGCTCGAAGGAGCATTGGCGATCGCATGGGAAGAATATCCTCGTATGGATCTCGGTTATTATCGAGAAATTTTTGATCGCATGGTTGATGATTTGCAACCACGAATTGCCAAAATGCATTACCCGCTCAAGGTGGTGCAGGAAATTAATCAATATTTATTTGCCGAACAAGGTTTTCGTGGCAATGACGGCGATTATTACGATCCCCGCAATAGTTTCATCACGGATGTTTTAGAGCGTCGTTTAGGTATTCCCCTGTCGCTATCACTGGTTTATATGGTGATTTGCGATCGCCTTGGATTTCCGATGGATGGAATTAGTTTCCCAGCCCATTTTATTATTCGTCCTCGGCATCCTGATCTGGAGATTTTCATTGATCCCTACAATAAGGGCGAAATTTTATTTCCTGAAGACTGTGCTGCCAAGTTGACACAGCTATATGGCTATGAGATCCCGCTTCAGCCCGAATATCTCGAACCTGTTAGTATTCGCCGCATTTTAGATCGGTTACTCACTAATCTCAAACTGATCTATCTCCGCCGCCGTGAGCCAGACAAAGCCTTAGCCGCTATCGAGCGATCGCTGATGCTCAATCCTGATGTGCCAACCCAATGGCGCGATCGTGGTTTAATTTGCTATCAGTTAGATCGCTTTACCGAAGCAAGGATTGATCTGGAAAACTATTTGCAAAGTGTCCCCTATGCAGAGGATGGTCGGGTGATTTTACAATTAATCGAAGAAATCAAACCTAAGACTTTGTGATGTGAACAAAGCTCGCCTCATACAGTTTTGAGCATTAAAGTTTTGAGCATTATGGCAAGTTTTTCTTTGGCTTGCCAACTAGCGTAAGCGCTATAAACACAGCGATCGCCCACACTGACAAATACATGCATAACCTGCAAAGCATTTGTCCAAATCCAGATTTTTGTCCCTTCTAAACCAGTTTGAATTAACTTCGCCTTGGCAAAATTTTGATTATCAGTCTCGGTGAGATCAAGCGATCGCAGTTTAGAGATTAACTGTGATGTAGGGTCAGTTGGGAGCGGTGCAATTATAGGATTTCCCCAAAACTGACGCACAGCATCAGCAACTCTCGGATGATTTTTAAGAGGGGCATGGCGAATATTTTCTAAACGCACAAAGCTAGCATGGGCAAACTGGGAACAACCCACAGGCACTGTGCCATCGGTATGATGACCAATATCACCAACAACAGAAAGCGTGGGAATTTTTGAGGCGATCACTTCGGCAATGGGGCGGCGATTTGTGCCAAGGTCACGCGCCATCAAGGGAAACCAACGGAATGGATCAAATAATCTGCCGAGATCGGAGCCGCCGACGGGTGACGCGACTAAACAGAGGCTATGGATCTTCGGCAACCATTCAGGATGGCGATTTAAAACCTCTAGCCAGATTAGCCCACCCATCGAATGGGCAACAATTCGCCACGGTAATTGAGGATGTGTGGCGATCGCTTCTAGGGCGACTTTTTCAACTTTATTAATTAATGGGGCGATCTCTAGCCAAGTATTGATCCAGCCTAGATCTGGGGTATAGGTAACGGTGTTTGAGTTTGCAAGCGATCGGGCTAATTGAGCAATATCATGGTACGTATCCGCCCAGCCATGCTGTGCAAACAAAATAAAGTCTTGAGCTTCCTGTGAGTTTTGCGGCGGTAAATTGTTAGGCATAGGTAGATCAACATAGTCAATTACAAAACCCAAAACCGTAAAGTTGCACCCCGCAGGGGCGCAACTTTACGGTTTTGGGTAATTTTTGCACAAGCACTTATGATAATTCTATCGCCTAATTCTTACTCCCCGATACATAACTACTTCCCCAGCATTCGACTTTTGGTTAGCTTTAGAATTATTTTTAGTTTCAGATTTTGAACTTGGTTTGAGAGCATCAACTTCTGACTTAACTGCTAACTCACTCGCTCTAGGTTGTGTAGCTCCAGTTTTAGCTCCTATGCTTTTAGCAATTTTTTCTAAGGGCTGGGAAATCAAGGAACAGCCAATCAAAGCTGTTACTCTGGCAACTTCAGCCATTAAATTTTCAGGCGATAGTCGTGGTAACACATCAGAGGCTCCTCGTCTCAAAGCCCAACTATGTTCGATATCTTTGATTTTTTCTTGTCTAGGATTAAATAACACAACTTTGGTCGGAGCTTGTTGCTTAGATATCCATTGACAAACCGATGATGATTGCAATGTCTCGGAAGTAGGGCTTTTGATTGCCATGTCCATAATCAATAGATCTGGTAACTGTTGGCGATCGCATTTTTCTAAATACTGCACTAAATCTAAGGAAATATTTTCCCAAATTACTTCTAATTGCTGAGTTGCCAAAGCTGTCTGCCACAATTCCCCTTGTGCTTGATCGGTGTGCATCATTAAAACAGCTTTTTTTTGTTCAGCCATTGCTTATTCGGTTCCCCCATGGAGATGAGTTGTGCAATTTAAGTTTTGATTAAGAAAAACTTAACCGATTTTACAAGGATATTTTGTACTGTAGTTAACCAAAGTCAAATAATAGAGATAGCGCTCTGCGCTATCTCTATAGCAATGCAAGAGATAGTTCGGACAAAAATCAAAACCCAAAAGAAGAGTGGCGGCGCGAAGCGCCGCCACTCTTCTTTTGGGTTTGATGTCCTAAGCAAAACTTACATTGCTATATTATTTGACTTTGATGGTCGCCATACCTTGCTGCCAATCCACAGGACAAACTTCATCATCATGGATCTGAGTATGCTGAATCGCTTTAAGAGTACGCAGGGTTTCGTCAATACTACGTCCAAAGGCAAGATTATTAATGGTGGCATGTTGCACAATACCTGCTTTATCAATGATAAATAAACCGCGTAAAGCTATACCTGCAATAGGATCAAGCACATTAAAAGAGGTGGCGATCGCCTTGGTCAAATCCGAAACAAGCGGACACTTAATGTCACCACCCAGTCCACCATCCGCAAGCGGTGTTTGAATCCAAGCTAGATGCGCGTATTGACTATCTACAGAAATGCCAATTACTTCAGTGTTTAGTTTGGCAAACTCTTCATAGCGATCGCTAAAGGCGATTACTTCTGTAGGACAAACAAAAGTAAAGTCTAGGGGATAAAAGAAGAGAACAACATATTTGTTTTTTTGATTTTTTTGGTAACTAGAAAGCTTAATTTTTGTAAATTCCTGATCAACTACAGCATCAGCCTCAAAATCTGGAGCAGGACAACCCACGCGCAAGAATTCTGACATAACTTATCTAACCTAATAAAATTCAATCGCGATTCTTGGGCTTAATGTTATCCTAATAACCAACCAGCTTTCTAAATTGCAGTTATGTCACCAGTAAAAGAAGCTCCTTCGGCGATCGCCAGCATTGCGTTAAATGGGGAATCAATCCATGGACACCATGGCCCAACTGTAGAACGTCCTTGGGGTTCTTTTACCACACTCGAAGAAGGACGAGGTTACAAAATCAAGCGCATCGAAGTGAAATCAGGGCATCGTCTGAGTTTGCAAATGCACCACCATCGCAGCGAACATTGGATTGTAGTTTCAGGTACGGCAAAAGTGACCTGTGGCGACCAAGAAACGATGATTAGCACCAATCAATCGACCTATGTACCTAAATGTACAGCACACCGCCTAGAAAATCCGGGGGTCATCCCTTTGATCCTGATCGAGGTACAGAATGGCGAGTACTTGGGTGAAGATGACATTATTCGCTTCCAAGATGACTACGCACGTCACGAAAAGAAATAATTACAACAAGGGGCTTAAGCCCCTTGTCTTTTTTTTGATAACAAGCAATGGCGATCGCGTTTAAAATAGTTGAGGCAATCTAGAATCGTTTCAACGTGAATAAAATTCCTCCCTTTGATGTATCGCAGCAGTATCAACAAATTGGCGATCGCCTCAACAAAGCTGCCTTAGAAGTACTAGCATCAGGGCAATACATTGGCGGACAGACTGTAAGTCAGTTTGAGAATGAGTTTGCCAATTATATTGGCTCTGATTATGGTATTGCTTGCAACTCAGGTACTGATGCTCTGTATTTAGCAATGCGAGCCTTGGATATTGGGGAGGGCGATGAAGTAATTACTTCACCATTTACTTTTTTTGCGAGTGCGGAAACGATCAGCATGACTGGGGCAAAACCAGTATTTGTGGATATAGAAGCACATAGTTTCAATATCAATATGGATCTCATCGAAGCCGCCATCACTGATCGCACCAGAGCAATCATGCCTGTACATTTGTTTGGACGATCGGTTGATATGACGAGTTTGATGGCGATCGCCCAAAAGCATAATCTTTATGTGATCGAAGACTGCGCTCAAGCAACAGGTGCAACTTTCAACGGCCAGAAAGTAGGAAATATTGGGGATATCGGTTGTTTTAGTTTTTATCCAACCAAAAATCTCGGTGGCTGTGGTGATGGTGGCATGATGACAACCAAAAGTGCTGAAGTTGCTGAGAAATTAAAAATTTTGCGTGAACATGGTAGTCCTAAGCGCTATTACCACGAATATATCGGCATGAACTCTCGTCTGGATTCATTACAGGCGGCTCTCTTGCAAGTGAAATTACCCTATCTCGACAAGTGGAACGATCAACGTCGCGAAATTAGCGATCGCTATACAGATTTGCTCAAGGAGGCAAATATTCCTCATCTTGTAACTCCTCACCATTGCACAGGCAGTGTCTGGAATCAATATACAGTTTGTATTGGATCAGGCAAGCGAGATTATGTACAGACACAACTGCGAGAGCAAAATATCATTACGATGATTTACTACCCTTTGCCCTTACATTTGCAATCGGTCTACAAGCATCTTGGCTATAAAAAAGGTGATTTCCCTGTTACCGAAGATATCTGCGATCGCGTACTATCTTTACCAATGTTTCCTGAACTAAGCGCAGAGCAACAGGAGCGAGTCGTCAGTACGTTAAAAGACATTCTCAAATAATCTCAATAAAAAAGCGGTGTATTGCACCGCTTTTTTATGCTCCAAACGCTAAAACTTGCTCGACAGTTAGAGCAAAGCCCTCAACTACTGTTGATGAAATTTGCATTTCACCTGTATAAATCTTGTCCTCATATTGCCCTTCCACCCATAGGCATATGGTAATTTGGCGCATTTCAGGATCGATAATCCAATATTCGTTAATGCCTCTAGCTGCATACTCTGTACGCTTATAGCGATAGTCGCGATCGCGATTCTCCTGCCCAGGGGAAACAACTTCGACCACCAAAACAGGTGCTGGCATTTCTTGGGTGATCGTATTACTGCGTTGACCAGTTATCGCCACATAACCATCTTCACTGAGTACAACTAAATCAGGGAGTCTGACCTTTGCCCTTCTACCACTAACTACAAGCTCTATGTCTTTATGGCAAATTAGTGAAATTGGAAAATATTTTGCCAATTCAAACATTAGCAATTTCGCAATCTGGCAATTTAGAGGCGATTCGGTGGGCATTTTGACTAATTCTCCGTTGACTAGCTCATAGCGTGTATCTGTCCCATCGTTATAGTTGAGATACCCTTCTATGGTCATTAAGGTAGAGGGGCTAGCTGTAGCTAAAGTCATAATTTAAGTCCTCTATTACGCATGACAGAATTGTAGCAAAGTCTAATGGTGGAAAGATGTTTATCGCATTTGCCATCTACAGAGCTTTTCGCTGATTTAAAAAACTAGAAATAATTTTGAAAGCGGCACGAATCCGTGCCGCTTTCAAAATTATTTCTGTACTACTTAAAACCTCAATAAACTGTAAGTATTGTGTAATTCTAGTATTACTAAAGATGGTGGAATTTTAAGTTTAGGATGGGTGGCGCTTCACGCTACACATCCTAAACTCCATAAGCGATATATCGTGATTGCTAGCAAATTTTAAAAACTCAAATCTCCACTCTATAATAGCCACATCTAGATTAAGGAAGCCCCAAAATCAAACTATGACAAAATTTGACTTTCTATCGGATATTCAAAAACCTTGGCACTACATGGACGTAGAGCAAGTATTGGCAGCTTTGGAATCTTCGATGGGAGGTTTATCATATGTAAATGCGCGGCAAAGATTGCGGTATTTGGGAGCCAATAAACTACCGCGATCGCGTCCCATCGGCAAGGTTCTCTTACAACCTTTAATCAATCCTTTAACTTATCTTTTATTAGGATCGGCAATTTATTTGCAATGGAATAGAGCTGAAGGATGGGCGCTAATTTCCGTAGGGATATTGCATAGCGTAACAGGGCTTATTATTTCCATATGGTCTATTAAAACCAAAGAGAAGGTCAGTCGCGATCGCCCCCAACGCCGTCAAAATGCTCCATCCAATTCAGTGATTGTATTGCGCGATTGTGAAGAGATGGAACTGCCATCGCGGGATTTGGTATTAGGTGATATTTTAGTGCTGCGAGAAGGCGATCGCCCGAATGTGGATTTGCGTGTACTAGAGACATCAGAAGATTTACTGGTAAATCAGACAAATTTAGGCGGTGAAGCAATTTGTGCTAAGCGAGCTGAGCTTACCTTTGAGGAAAAAACTCCACCCCTTGAATGCAGCAATATGATCTATGCGGGAACAGAAATTTCCACAGGAACCGTGAAAGGTATTGTGATTGCAACAAGTCGTTTCACCCAAGAACAAGCAGCTTTAATCAAAGAGAAGCCATTTTCAGTTATCCATTCTGAATTACGTCAACTACGCCAAGTCTGGATTGGGATGTTGCTGTTAGTTACAACTACGGCGGTCGGCTTTGCATGGCAACGCGGAATTACGATCAATGCGATGACTGCTGCCGCTTTAATTGTTAGCACCTATCCTCAAAATTTATTACGCATTGCTACACAAGTCCAATTATTGGGGATGTGCGATCTTGCCAAACAGAGAATATGGGTGCGGTTTCCTTCTGTCTTAGATGCGATCGCGAGAGTAACTAAAATTGTGCCAATAGTTGAGTCGGATGTGGTGTTGAGCTTTGACAATTTAAGTCGGGCTGGCATTGAGTGGAGAGGACTGATCAGAGCTTCTGAAGATGATGCAGCCGCATTTAGTGAAGTGATTGGTATTGAAACCCATAGTTATTTTGATGCACCTCAAGAGCGGATTCGCCAATGGCAAAGAGAAGCCTCCAAATCTAGCCAAAAGCCTTTAAAGGCAGTTGCCGTAATTGGCAATGATATTGAAGATATTCCTCTGCTCAGAGCCGCTGATGTCGGAATCTGCGATCGCACCTGTCGCAAAGAATTACAAGATAGTTCAGCACTAATTTTGCCGAAGGAAGACTTCCATTATTTACCGATCGCGATTCTTGAAGGAAGAGCTACCTTTGATCGGCTGCAACGCATAGCCTTACTTACGGCTACAAGTTCCTTTACGTTGGCAGTCCTAACTTTGATGGATACCGCCGCAGGATTCTCCATACCGCCATTGCAATTAATCTGGGTCGGGGCGATCGCGACACCACTTGTGGCTTTTCCTCTCGCTCTTGAGCCTACCCATGAGAGTCTGCTATCTCAACCAGCACATCGTTTTCAAACCATGTTGCGTCCTAGTAATTACCTCCGCATTTTGCTCACTGTCACCGCCACGATTACCGCCATTTCCCTAGTCTTTTGGCTAAAGTATCAAGGTCAACCTTCGCTATTTTCCCAAGCGCGATCTATGGCTTTTGTCAGCCTTGGTTTCAGTCAGGTTTTTCATGCCTGTGCGATCGCTCGTCAAAGTGTATTTAGCAACTTGCCACTGATTCTTGGCATATCCTTTATTACTATTTGTCAAATAGCCTTTGTGCAAGTTCCTTGGTTTGGCGATCTGATGTCAACTGTTCCTTTAAATGGCATTGAATGGATGATCTCAATTCTCAGTGCTACTGCTGTATTTTGGGTACAAGAGCTAATTAAAACGAGTTAACACATAGCAAGCACAAAGCAAGTTTTTCTTACAGCGCTTTGCGCTTAAACCCAAAAGATGAGTGGCGGCGCGAAGCGCCGCCACTCATCTTTTGGGTTTTGATTTGTCCTAGCTAATGCCAATTTACGAAAGTGTGACAACACTTTTGTGTATTAAAGACCAAACCCAGTAATGGTTTTAAAATCACGTGAATTCGATATAGCCATTTGCGGCGTGCAAAGCACGCCACAAATGGCGAAAAATGGTGAGAATCGCTTAGGGATTCTTACCATTTTTCGCTTTCGTTGAACTGATGTTAAAATCACAAAATGGCTACGCTATTTTGTGATTTGGTTTAATAACTGATGTTACGTGGAACTCAGATGATGAATCTCTTGTTTCTAGCACGACAGGGCAACCACGGGGGGATTGCCCCTACTCCAATAATTTAGATTTTTGTAGGGGCTGTGCCACAGGGCAAGCTCTAGACTTAGATGATCGTAGGAATTCTATCCGCGTAACATCAATAATAAATTGTTTTAATCTGGGGAGTGAGGGTGTAACATCAATTATTAAAGTTTGCTAGGAAGATTTGAATCAACTACCTTAATTCTTCCTGATTGAATTGCGTCAAATACAGAGTGAATTTGATAGACTTCTTGATCGGTTAACCCCGCATTCTCAAATAAAGAATTAAAAATCGCCTTGCTAAAATATAAATAACCTTTACGACTAATCATCCCTGTCTGCATAATGCGATGGACAACATCATCAAGACTAATTGAATTAGTGGATGTGCCACGGGTTGTATCTTCAGGTAATTTGAACTCGGATATTTGTTTACTAGAATCTGAAAAACTTGGACTAGATAATCCAGAAACTTGACTATTGGGAACTTTTGGCGCATTTAACTGTTGCCCCTCATTAGGCAGACAACGATTAACGGCTGCTTTCAACATCTCAGGATCAAATGGCTTGGTAAGATAGTCATCAGCACCAATTTCCATACATTTCATGACGCTATCCATTTCTTCGAGAGCCGAAATCATGATTACAGGAATACCGCGCAATCGTGAGTCCTGTTTCAAGAATTTGAGAACTGCATATCCATCTAATTCAGGCATCATGATGTCCAGTAAAATCAAATCATAGAGATTAGCCTGAATCATTGACAAAGCTTCTCGCCCATTTGTAGCCATTGATAAATTGAAATCTCTTCTATGCAAGCGTCGGGCAAGCATATCGCGATTTATTTCGTTATCATCGACGATCAATACTTGAAAATTTTGACTTCCCATTTTTGCCACCCGTTGTTGATTATCCGTTTGTTGACCATACTTTAACGCGATTTCTACCCTCGTGCTTTGCCTGATACAGTGCTAAATCAGCTTCTTTAATTAGTTGTTGAGATGAGGAGATCTGGGTGTGAGGGCTGATAGTTGTAAGTCCTAAACTAGCCGTTACATAGGAATTGATTTGAGAAGAGATATGGTTTATATGAAGACTTTCAATAGCAAAACGAATTTGGTTTGCACAAAACTCCGCTCCTTGCACATCAGTATCAGGCAAAATTACCGCAAACTCTTCACCTCCATACCTTGCTAATGTATCTCTTGGTCGCTTGATCGCCACTGAAGCAGCGATCGCCACCTGACATAGACAGTCATCTCCCGCTAGATGCCCATAGGTATCATTATATTTCTTAAAATAGTCTATATCAAATAATATGAGTGAGAGACATTTCTTTTCTCTATAGGCTGCATTCCATTCTCTTTCTAGCACTGTATCAAAGTAGCGACGATTGGCTATACCCGTTAATCCATCTCGATGGGACAATGCTTCCAACTCATTTTTAACAACTTCTAGTTCGTGATAAGCAATTGCTAGCTCTTTATACGCAGCTTCTAGTTTCTGGTTATTTAAGATTTCGCGATCGTGTAATATTTTCTTCTCCAGACAAGCGCTTACTCTGGCTTTGAGTAGAACTCGATCATAGGGCTTGATTAAATAATCTTCGGCTCCCTTTTGAATACAAGCTAACATCATTTCTTTTTCATCTAATGCCGAAATAATGATGACGGGAATTACACGCCATTGATAATTTTCTTTAAGATGATTCAGCATTTCTAACCCATTCATGACTGGCATCATCATATCCAGCAGGATCAAATCAATTGGCTGTGAAGCAACTATTTCTAGCCCGACTTGTCCACTTTCCGCCAAAGTTATATTTGTATATCCTAAATTCTTTAAATGACGACAAAGAATTTCGCGATTCATTTGATCATCGTCAACAATTAATACATTAGATTCATTAGGTTCTGGCATATATTTTCAACAGATTTTCAATTTTCCCCAATAATCTTGCAAATTCAATCGGCTTAGTATCGTAATCATCGCAACCTGCTTCGAGCCCTCTTTCGCGATCGCCTACCATTGCATGGGCTGAACAACCAATAATCGGAATATTTTGAGTTGTAGCTATTTGCTTCAAGCGTTTTGTTGCTTCCCATCCATCTAGAATTGGTAAACTCATATCCATTACGATCAAGTCAGGCAGCTCTGTTGCTGCTATCTTTACCCCCTCAACACCATCGATAGCCACTATAACTTCAAAACCTCGACGCACTAGTCTTCGCGACAACATATCGCGATTCATTTCATTATCCTCTACCAGTAAGATTTTTGGCATATAGGTTTTTTGATAGTACCTAAATTATAGTAATTTGCTAAATAATAAAAGGCTCGCAAAGCGAGCCTTTTATTATTTTTTTTATTTTTTATTTACCCATACCAAGCTGTTGTGCTTTTTGGTAAACCTTGCCTTCAGTTAATAGCGAAGGTGCGATAACGACTTCAACCTGTTGCATTTCTCGAATCGTTGCGGCTCCCAGAGTTCCCATGCTGGTTTTGAGAGCGCCCAAAAGGTTATGAGTCCCATCATCTAGTCCCGCAGGTCCGCGCAAAATTTGCTCTAGGGAGCCTGTTGTACCGACGCGGATTCTGGTTCCACGAGGTAGGACGGGGCTAGGTGTTGCCATTCCCCAGTGAAAGCCACGACCAGGAGCTTCTTTGGCTCTTGCAAAGGGTGAGCCGATCATTACGGCATCAGCACCACAGGCGATCGATTTACAGATGTCACCGCCTGTAATCAAGCCACCATCGGCAATGATTGGCACATATTTGCCAGTTTCTTTAAAAAATTCTTCACGGGCGGCGGCGCAGTCAGCAACGGCTGTGGCTTGAGGAATACCCACACCAAGTACACCTCTGGATGTACAGGCGGCTCCAGGACCAATACCGACAAGTACACCTGCGGCTCCTGCTCTTAAAAGTTCGAGGGTGACATCGTAAGTAACGCAATTACCCATGAGGACAGGAATCGGCATCTCTTGGCAGAATTTTGCAAGGTCGAGGGAGACTAGTCCTTCGGCGGCGATGTGAGTGGTGGAAACTACTGTGGACTGCAAAAAGAAGAGGTCACAACCAGCTTCGGCAGCGATCGCCCCATATTTAAAGGCATTTACAGGAATGCTGCTAGCGCAAGCAATACCACCTTTTTCTTTGATTTCACGGATGCGTTTTTGGATAAGTTCTGGCTTTACAGGTTCGGCGTAAAGCTCTTGCATTAGTGAGACAAATTCAGTCACACCCACAGAGGCAATTTTTTCTAAGATTGGTGTGGGATCGTCATAGCGGGTTTGGATACCATCAAGGTTGATGACACCCAATGCACCTAAATCTGAAAGTTTCACAGCCATATCTACATCGACAACCCCATCCATTGCACTAGCAATGATCGGAATTTCACGACGAATTCCCCCAACTTCCCAAAATGTATCGGCAACGTTGGGATCGAGGGTTTTCCCTCCTGGTACTAATGCAATTTCGTCGATGCCATAGGCTCTGCGTGCAGTTTTACCGCGCCCAATTTGAATGTCCACTGTTTGTACTCTCTAGAATTTGATAGTGAAAAAGATGTGCGTAAAAATCTTGTATTGAAGATCTACGTTAAGGGTTAATGTTTTAAGCGACGATCACACGATCATTGCTGTTTGAGTTGTGATTATGTTTACAGACAATCTTAATAATCTCTTAAGATACTGTTACTTATTGACTAATGATAGCTAATTAGTGTGATAGGAAGTTATTTTTTCAGAGTTGAGCCAAGCTCTGATCTTCAAAAACAATCAAAAAAAGTAATCAAAGTCTAAATAATGGCTGAATTTTTTAATACCTATGGCTTCTTGATTGTCTCGGCAGTTTTTGGGGCAATTCTAGGAATATCCGTATATTTGCCCTTAATGGCGGGACAGCTATCCTTGGCAACCCCAGGATTTTATGCCTTAGGTGGATATATTGCCGCGATCGCCTCTACCAAGATTTTAACGACAACGACGGGATCTGTACCAGTCTGGTGGGTATTGCTGGAAATGTTAGCGGGGGGGGTGATATCAGGTTTATTGGCAGTAGTTTTAGGGATTCCTGTATTGAGGTTACGGGGAATTTATTTGGCGATCGCGACCATTGCCTTTGTAGAGATTCTGCGAGTGGTTGCGCTTAATCTCGATATTACAGGCGGTGCAGTTGGTATTTTTGGCATTCCACAGCCGTTTCAGTCACCTTTGGAATATCTGTGGATTGCTTTGCCTTTGCTAGGCTTGAGTATGGCTTTTATGTATCGTCTAGAAAAGATTCGGGTGGGACGAGCGTTGATTGCCATTCGTGAAGATGAGTTAGCTGCCGATTCGATGGGAATTAATCCCACTTATTACAAGGTGTTAGCCTTTGTCTTAGCGGCGATTTTGGCGGGTATGGTGGGAGCAGTAAGCGCTCATTTTTTGAATACATGGAATGCTCGTCAGGGAACCTTTGATGCCAGTATTATCTTCTTGGCTTTTGTCTTAATCGGTGGTTCGCGTACATTTTGGGGCCCAGTCGTAGGGGGGATTTTGCTAACGGCTTTGCCTGAGGTACTGCGGGGGCTTTCCAGTGTTAATGGTGTGCCTCTATGGTTGGGACAATTTCTTAAGGATGGACGCTTAATTATCTTTGGTATTTTGATTGTGGTTGGAACAATTTTTTATCCTAAAGGGATCATTACTCCAGAGTTTTTAAAATGGTGTAGCCAGACTACGCAAAAAGCATTTGCCAAAACTAAATAGTTAAAGAAATGGCTTCGCAATTTTTTTAACTTAAGAACCCATTTAAGAATTACTTTCTGCGGTTAAAAGCTCTAAAAGATCCCCCTCAATCCCCCTTAAAAAGGCGGAAGAATTTAATTCTCCCCCCTTTTTAAGGGGGCTGGGGGGATCTAGATAATTCTTAAATGGTTTCTAAGATTCTGGAGTCAATATGTCACAACAAAAAACAGATGATCGCCGATCGCTAAAATTACTAAAAATTTCGATTTATCTGACTTTGATTGCGAGTTCATTAGGAATTTATGCGATCGCTAATCCTAATCTTGCTAACCATTTGCCATGCTTTACCGACTGTGCCGCGAGAGCCGCCAATGAGTTACTTAACCAAGATAAGGCGATCGCGGATTTAATTAATCTCAAAAAGCTCGATAAAAAGGCGATCGCGATCGTTGTAGAAAAGTCTAAATATAAGCTAACGGTTTATTATCAAAACAAGCCAATCAAGTCCTATGCGATCGTTTTGGGTGGCAATCCTAAGGATGACAAATTACGTCAAGGCGATAAGCGCACACCAGAGGGGCTATTTCGTGTAAAGGAGCTTTATTACCATTCGGAATGGTCAAAGTTTATATTGTTGGACTATCCCACTCAAGATTCTTGGCGCAAATTTTCGCAGGCGAAGATTAGAGGCGAAGTAACCGCTAAGGATAGCATTGGTGGCGAGATCGGCATTCATGGAGTGGAGAAGGGACAAGATTGGTTAATCGATCGCAAAATCAATTGGACTTTGGGTTGTGTCTCTTTAAAAAATAAGGATGTTGAAGAAATTTATTCGTTATTACAGCGAGGTACAACTATCAAGATTCTGCACTAGCATTAATCCTATGTAAGTAGCTAGACATTTAATGAATAAAGGTTTGAGCGCGATCGCCTTGACAACTCTTTCATTGCAGGGTTTGATCATTTCACAAGAATTAAGTAGCTAGGCATAAGAAAACTTAAAAAGCTTAGGTTGAGATCCCCGACTTTTTTTGTGAATTTGCAAATAGCCTTTGCTAGCTTAGAAAAAGTCGGGGATCTGTACATTTACAGGTTTCTTTTGACGATCTACTTATATCACTTAGTAGATAGTTTCGATTTTGGGTTGGTTGTGTTTTTTGTAACGAATACCTATTTCTGGGAATATCGCTTTATGCTGGCTGGTGTAATACCAATTCACGAAAGTGAAACAACACTTTTGTGAATTAAAAACCAAACTCCATAAGGGTTTTAAATACACAAAATAGCTACGCCATTTTGTGTGTTGGAGAAGTACTGCGGGCTTGGATATAGCTTGGATATAAATGTGAGGATGTAAGCAATGAATAATAAGTTTGTTGGTCTTGCAATGTTGACTTTTTTGGCTTGTGGGCAAGTGCAGATAGTAATGAGTGAAAGCGTCCAAGCACGAACAATTGAACAACGCGCAGCAGAAGCAGATTGGCGCTATAACTTAGGAATTAGGGCGATACGGGATAGCCAATATCAAAAGGCAGTACAGTTTGCTCTGATGGCTCTTGATATTTGTCTCGAAATAAAAGACCGTGAATGTGAGGCTCGTGCTCACAATGGACTAGGACTGGCATACTTTTATTTAGGGCAGTATAACAAAGCGAACGATTCCTATCTGCAAAGATTGGCGATCGCAAGGGAAATTAAAGACCTTCATGGTGAGGGCATTGCGTTGGGAAATCTGGGTAGCACTTACCTTTTTCTCGGTAAATATGACAAGGCAATCGAGTTTCAATTGCAAAGCTTAGCAATCAATCGGAAAACTAAAGACCGTCTCGGTGAGGGAAAGTCTCTGGGAAATCTGGGAGCCACTTATGATTCCCTCGGTAAACATGACAAAGCGATTGAGTTCCATCTACAAGCTCTAGAAATCTTTCGGGAAAGAAAAGACCGTCTCAGTGAAGGACAGTCACTGGGGAATCTGGGAAACGCTTACGATTCCCTCGGCAAATATGACCAAGCGATCAAGTTCCATCTGCAATATTTAGCGATCGCACGGGAAATCAAAGACCGTCTTGGAGAGGGTCAGTCACTGGGGAATCTGGGAGCCACTTACGATTCCCTCGGCAAATATGACCAAGCGATCGATTACCATCTGCAATATTTAGCGATCGCACGGGAAATCAAAGATCGTCAAGGGGAGGGGATCTCGCTCAATAATCTAGGAGAATCTTTTAATAACCTTAATCAACCCGAACTCGCAATTCTCTTTTACAAGCAATCAATCAACGTCCGTGAGGCAATTCGCAAAGACATCAAAAGACTCGATAAAGATATTCAAAAATCTTATTTAGACACTATTGAAAAGGGTGCGACCTTGACATAATACGAAGATTGTAGAACAATGAAAGAATAACGAAGGAGATCAAGAAAGAAAATGTCGGCAAAGTTAATAAGTGTAGAAGGCACAAAAGTAAAAATCGAACTTACAATT